>JANNQH010000027.1:0-3406 GCA_031400655.1 Deltaproteobacteria bacterium
CGTGGCACGACCTTTTTGGCGAAGTATTCGAGCCGCGCGTTCGATCGCTCGATCGGCTCTCCTGGGAAGATCGTCCACCAGTGCACGTCTTCGACCCCAGCCAGAGCCGCAGCCACCACGACCTCGGCGGCCGCGTCGGCATCTTTCAGCTCCCATGGACTGCGGGTCAGCAAATCCGCGGCTTTCGTGATCGGTCGCCACTGCTCAGCCGGCCCGTACGCCCCGTGCGCGCCGTACTCGTTGACCTGGTGCATGAGAAAGGGCGCGGCCGCTGCGAGCTCGGCCTCGGGATCATCGCCCAGGATCCAGTGATGTCCGGCAGCGAGGCGCGGGACGCGTCCCGCCTGCTCGCACTCGGACTTGTAGAGCGACCAGTGCGCGGGCAGCGCGATCAGCATCCCATCACCCAGGCGTGCGCCGCGCCGAATCGCGGGCGGCGTGAAGCCGCCGATCCAGAGCTCCGGCCCCGCGCCCGCGTCGGGCCGGGGCGTGATCGTGATCTCGCCGAGATCGAAATGGCGGCCGCGGTGGGTGAACGTCTTCCCGGCAAATGCGGCGCGCAGGATGTCGATGCCTTCTTCGAGTCGCCCGCGCCGGTCGCGCATCGAAATACCAAAACCGGCGAACTCGACCTCGCGGTAGCCGAGCCCGACGCCCAGCATGAAGCGCCCGCCCGAGATCGCATGCACCGTCAGCGCGTCCTCGGCGAGTCGCACCGGGTGCTGCAGCGGGAGGATCACGATGCTCGTCCCGATCCGCATCCGCTCTGTTCTCGTCGCGAGTGCCGCGGCGAGCGTCAAGGGCGAAGGCGTGTAGCCGTCGACCGCGAGATGGTGTTCGGAGATCCACGCCGAGCCGAAGCCGAGCTCGCGCTCGGCCCACGCGGCCTGCTCCAGCGTCTCGGCGTAGAGGCGAGCGAAGGATCGCCCCGCGAAGGCCGGATTGCGAAAATCGTAGTAGAGCCCGAAGCGCGGGAGACGCGGAGTCGGCGTCGGCGTGCGACCCGATGAGCTTCCAGAAGACTCAGCCATTCGCGGACTCCGCCTTTCCGAGCACCTCGTCATGCTCGTAGACTTCGGGGGCGATTCCCGACCCTATCATGAAGACTGTTGTGCTGCGACGATCGCACGCAACGAAGCGAGACGGGCCAACAGTCCACGAGACCCGATGGAGCCGCTCCATCTCGAGTGCGCAATGATCTCGTCGCCGGGGTTCTCGTCCGGAAGCAAAAGGAGCGTCATGCGTCGATCGAAGGAAGTCGAGATTCCCGAGGCCAGCCGGGCAATGCTGGATTCCAACTCCCTCGGCATCCTGACGACGATCCGCCACAACGATGGTCGCCTCTCGAGCAATCCGGTGGGGTACGTCTGGGATGGAGAGTCGGTGCGAATCTCGACGCTCCAGAGTCGCATGAAGTACAAGAACCTCGTGGCCAATCCCACGGTCACCTTCTGCGTCGTGGATCGAGAGGACCACACCCGCTATGTCGAGCTGCGAGGCTACGCGACGCTCGAGCCGGACCTGGATCGGAGCTTCTTGCGTCTGCAGTTCCGTACGCAATCCGGTGGCCATGAGCCGCCGGCGGATCTCGACGCGCCCGAGGAGAGACGGGTCACGATTCGGATCCACGCCGAGCAGGTGTCGAGCCCGTTGCTCTATGGCGGGCGGTTCGGGAAGCAGCCCGCGCAGCTCTGACCGCATGCCAAGGGTTTGCTAGCGTGGCTTCGTTGCGCCTCCTTCTCGTCACCCCGCCGATGACGCAGCTGAACACGCCGTACCCCGCGACGGCGTATCTGACGGGCTTCCTGCGCCAGCACCCCACGCTGAATGTCGAGGTCAACCAGGCCGACGCGGCGATCGAGCTGTTTCTCCGTGTGTTCAGCCGCGCCGGCCTCGAGCGCGTGCTCGGCGCACTCGAGAAGCCGAAGAAGCGTGCGCCCGCGTCGATCCAGCATTTCGCGAAGAACGGCGCGCGGTACCTCGAGACGATCGACGCGGTGGTGCGTTTCCTCCAGGGTCGCGATCCGGGCCTCGCGCTGCGCATCGTCGGTCGCGAGCTGCTCCCGGAAGGACCACGGTTCGCCGCGATCACGGAAAGCGACGAGGAAGGCGATCCGCTCGCGTGGGCCTTCGGTGGCCTGGGGATCTCCGACCGCGCGAAACACCTCGCGAGCCTCTATATCGACGACGTCGCCGACGCGATCCGCGAGGGGATCGATCCCGAGTTCGAGCTCGCGCGCTACGGCGAGCGGCTTGCGGCCAGCGCGCCGACCTTCGATCCTTTGCACGAGGCGCTCGAGGGCAAACCGTCGCTGATCGACACGATGCTCGACGAGCTGGCCGCCGAGCTCGTCGCGAAACACCGCCCCGACGTGATCGGACTGACCGCCCCCTTCCCGGGCAACCTCTACGGCGCGTTCCGGATCGCACGTACCGCGAAGGCGATCGCGCCGGCGACCCGCGTGATCCTCGGCGGCGGCTACGTCAACACCGAGCTCCGCGAGCTCGCCGACCCGCGCGTGTTCGACTACGTCGACTTCGTGACGCTCGACGACGGCGAGGCGCCGATGCTCGCGCTGCTCGCGCATCTGCGCGATCCAGCCGCTCCGCTGCTGCGAACCTTCGTGCGTCACGATGGCGTCGTCACACTGGCGACCGACGCCTCCCTGCACGACATCCCGCAGCGCGACACCGGAACGCCGACCTACGCGGGACTGCCGCTCGATCGCTACCTGTCGCTGTTCGAGATGCTGAACCCGATGCATCGACTCTGGTCGGACGGGCGTTGGAACAAGCTCACGATCGCGCACGGCTGCTATTGGAAGCAGTGTGCGTTCTGCGATGTCGGCCTCGACTACATCGCGCGCTACGAGCGCACCCCGGCAGATCTGCTGGTCGACCGGATCGAGGCGCTGATCGCTGAAACCGGGCAGACCGGGTTTCACTTCGTCGACGAGGCAGCGCCGCCCGCCGGCCTCAGGGCGCTCGCCGAGAAGCTGATCGAGCGCGGCCTCGTGATCACGTGGTGGGGCAACGTGCGGTTCGAGAACACATTCACGCCCGAGCTGGCCGCGCTGCTCGCACGCTCCGGCTGTGTCGCGATCAGCGGCGGGCTCGAGGTCGCCTCGGACCGGCTGCTCGCGTTGATGAAGAAGGGCGTGACCGTCGAGCAGGTCGCCCGCGTGACGCGCGCGTTCACCGATGCCGGCGTGATGGTGCACGCGTACTTGATGTACGGATTCCCGACCGAGACCGCGCAGGAGACGATCGATGCGCTCGAGCGCGTGCGCCAGCTGTTCGCCGAGGGCTGCATCCAGTCGGCGTTCTGGCACCGCTTCGCCGCGACCGCGCACAGCCCGATCGGCAAGCAGCCCGAGCTCTTCGGGATCAAGCTAATCGAGACCAA
>JANNQH010000028.1:0-9784 GCA_031400655.1 Deltaproteobacteria bacterium
GCCTCGCTCCACTGGACGAAGTTGCGGAAGATGCGGCAGCGTTCCTCGTCGCCTTGCAGGCGCGGATCCTTCTCGGCCCGGGCGAGCACCTTCGCCTGGTCGAGCTGATCGGTGCCGATCTCGATTCCGCCGTCCCGGTCCGAGTCGAGGATCAGGTACTTGTGAGCCCCGGGCTCGATGCTCCAGGGCTGCCAGTCCGGCAGGTCTTCATGGCGTCCGCGGTCCGGGTCGTGGGTGTAGGCGAAGTTCGCCCAGTACGAGCGCATCTGACGCGAGAGACGTTCCGCCGACTCGCGATCGTCGAAGACGAAGCGGTTCGCGAAAGAGAGGTCGGTCAGGCCGAACACGAAGAGCATGTCGATCGCGTGAGCGGCGCCGAGCAGCTTCGCGAGATCGACGCCCAGGATCTTCGGTTCCTCGTCCCAGTCGAAGCGATAGGCGAAGACGGGCGGACCCGAGCGAGCCGCCATCGCCGCGACCGGCTCGTCGGCGCCCATCGCCCGCCACATGGCACCCCCGTACTCGCCCTCGAGATCGTAGAGGCGCTCGTTCAAGAAGCCCGTCGGCAGCCCGAAGGTCCGCTCGACGTGGGGTGAGCTCATCAGGAAAAAGAGCTTGTGCTCGTCGCGGTTCGTGCCGGCGATGAAGGGCACGCGCTCGTGGCCGCCGAGGCCCGCGAGGACGTCGAGGGGCTTCGCATCGGGGATCACGACGCCGTCGCGCACGATCGCCGGCGCCATGTACATCGGCATGGCTTCGTCGCCCATCACGTCGGCGAAGGGCTGCAGCAGCGCCTCGGCCGAGAAGCCCCGCAAGAAGTCCTCGATCTCCCCATCGCTCATGCCGGAGAGGACCTGCCTAGCACTCGAACGATCCCCGGCCCGGCCCGCCTGTCGCAGCAGCGCGAGCAGCAGCTCGTTCGAGCTGCCCGGCAGGCCCTCGCGCGCGCCGCCGGTCGCATCCCTGGGCTCGTCGGTGAGATTCTCGGCTTGCGCGCGGGTGACGGTGGCCGGCATGCCGCTCTGGCTGATGGCCGCATGGAAGAGCCCCGACGCCGCGGGCGAAATCAGGAGCGAGTAGACGTTCACGCCGCCGGCCGACTCGCCAAAAATCGTGACGTTGCCGGGATCGCCGCCGAAGGCCGCGATGTTCTCGCGCACCCAGCGCAGCGCCTCGATCATGTCGAGCGTCCCGAAATTGCCGGAAGCGTCGAGCGGCCCCATTGCACTCGCCCGCAGCGCGGGATGCGAGAGCCAGCCGAAGATGCCGAGGCGGTAGTTGATCGTCACGACGACGACCTCGTGATCGCGCACGAGGGCGGTGGGCGGCAGCTGGTCGCCGGAGCCCATGCTGTTGCCGCCACCGTGGATCCAGAACAGGACGGGCCAGCGCTCGTCCCCTTTCGGCACCGCATCCTCCGCGACCGCCGGCGCGAAAACGTCGAGGTAGAGACAATCCTCGCTCCCCTTGATCGGGTCGCTGCCGAGCTGGACACACGGACTGCCCGATCCGGTCGCGACCCGGAGCCCTTCCCAGCCCGGCGCCGGATCGGGGGCGCGCCAGCGCAGCGGTCCGACCGGCGCCGCGGCGTAGGGGAGCCCGCGCCAGGCGTGCACGCGACCCGCTTCCGTCGCGTGGCCGACGACCATCCCCTGCTTCAGGCTGCGCTGGGAGCTCGCCTCGACCTCGGGCGCGTCGCTGCGACAGGCGGTGGTCACCAGCGCGACGCCTGCGAGCAGGACGACGAGGCGGCAGGTCCGTAGACAGCGGGGCGAACGAACCAATGAGCGCAAGCCAGAGCCTCCGATCGGGCAGATCGCCCGGACTGATACGGGAAATCCCGGCCGGGTCAAGCGCACGGACTCCTTTCAACGCGCGAGCACAGGTACTCTTCGCGCGACCCACCGAGGAATTGACTGCACCGACTGCCCGAGGAGCTCCCCATCCATGGCCTGGGATTTTTCCACCGACCCCGAATTCGAATCGACGCTCGCCTGGATCCGCGACTTCGTCGACCACACCATCATCCCGCTCGACCTGCTATGCGACGGCCTGAACCAGAAGCAGCTCGACGCGCTCTGGGCCCCGCTCAAGGCGCAGGTAAAGGCGAAGGGGCTCTGGGCCCCGCATCTCGGCCCCGAGCACGGGGGCCAGGGGATGGGACAGATCAAGCTCGCGCTGATCCACGAGATCCTCGGGCGCCACTCGCTCGCGCCCGAGATCTTCGGCTGTCAGGGTCCGGACTCGGGCAACGCGGAGCTCCTCGCCGTGGGCGCGAACGAAGCGCAACGCGAGCGCTGGCTCTATCCGCTGATGCGCGGCGACATCCGCAGCACCTTCTCGATGACCGAGCCCTTCACCGCGAGCTCCGATCCGACGGAGATGACGACCCGCGCGACGCGCGACGGCGACGGCTGGGTCATCAACGGCCACAAATGGTTCGCCTCGAACGCCTCGGTCTCGGATTTCACGCTGCTCTTTGCCGTCACGGATCCGACGGCCCCGCCCCACCAGCGCGCCTCGATCTTCGTCGTCGAACGCGGGACACCGGGCATGACGGTCGTGCGCGACGTGGGCAGCATGGCCCATCCCCACGCCTCCGAGCCGGGCCACCTCTACGACCGGGTCGGCGGCCATTCGGAGGTCGTCTACGAGAATTGCCGTGTGTCGGGCGAGCATCTGATCGGCCAGCCCGGCGAGGGCTTCTTGCTGTCGCAAAAGCGCCTGGGCGGCGGTCGCATCCACCACGCGATGCGCTGCATCGGGCAGGCGCAGCGCGCCTTCGAGATGATGCTCGAGCGAGCCGCCTCGCGGAAGACCAAGGGCAAGCCGTTGGGCCAGCAGCAGATGGTGCAGGACATGATCGCCGAGTCCTACGCCGACCTCGAAGCGATGAGGCTGCTCGTCTTGAAAGTCGCCTGGACGATGGACGAGCGCGGCGAGCACGGCTCGAGCTCCCGGGGCGAGATCTCGCTGATCAAGTTCGCGGTCCCGCGCATCACCCTCGAGATCATCGACCGCGCGATCCAGATCCATGGTGCCCTCGGCTACACGACCGACATGCCGCTCGAGGAGATGTATCGGACGAGCCGCGCGCTCCGGATTGCCGACGGCGCCGACGAGGTCCACAAGCAGACCCTCGCGCGGCAGCTCCTGAAGAACATGAAGCCGGTCGACAGCTGGCCTTCGGAACACATCCCGACGCGCCGCGCGGAGGCGCGCCGGCGGTTCGAGAAGCAGATCGAGGCGGTGAAGCAGTTGCGTTAGGTCGAGCGTGCGGGTCGGGTCGCCCGGCGGATCGAGGTCCGTCAGTCGCTGGCGGAGAGTCCCGAGGAGACGCTGGCCGATCTGCGGGTCGAATTTAACTCCTGACGCGGATCGACCGACTGCTGCCAGTAGACGCCCTGGAGCGCGATGTGGACGAGCAGGAGCAGGTCGAGCAGGATCAGCATCGCCGTCGAGCTAGCGGGCCAGACCCACGCACACAGCGTCATCATCACAAGCAACACGATGGACCCGACCATCGGACCGTGGCGAACCACAAGACTCGCAGGAAGGAACGCGTCGATCAGATCCGCGTTCTCGGGTTCCCGCTGCGCGCGCGCCACCGTCCAGTTCCAGCTGGCGAAGCAGAGCAGGAAGATCACGGGGAACGGCGCCAGCCACAGCGCAACGTTCCCGGCGCCGAGTGTATCGGCCTCGAGGAACTGACCGACGCCGAGCGCGAACGGGATCAGCGAGTCCGTCAGGCGAGGAACCCAGACGAGGCGCATGACGAGCTGCGCGTAGTAGATCCAGAGCACGACGATCGCAAGCAGGAGCGCCGTGGCCTGCAGCCAGGTCTCGAGCGGGATCGCGCGGAAGCCGTCGGGACTCGCGAGGACCGACAGCCGCGACCAGAGCGTCTCCAGGGCCATCGCCTGGATGACGCTCGTAAGCGTCAGGAGCACGCTCGGGAAATGGGTCTTCGCGCGCGCTCGAAGCGTCGCCGCCTGGTCCTCGGCGTTCACCGGCCGACCCCGGCCTACTTCTTCACGATCCAATCCGGATGGCGATCCTCGACCATCCGCCGGATCCCGTCCCTCCACGTGACCTTCGCGGGGCCGACGAGCTCGCGCATCTTCGTGTTGTCGGTCATCACGCTCTCGAGGGTCTTCTCCGTGTAGTCGAACTTGGGCTCGATTCCGATCAGCTCGCCGATGTAGCCGCACCACTCTTCGATCGCGACGTGCTCCTGGCCGCTCCAGTTGATGATGCGGGCGGGCACCGTCGCGGATTCGACGATCCCGGCCACCGTGCGGTTGATGTCGTCCTGGTGCAGCAGCGTGTACTGGGACGGGGCGTCGGTGTGGACCGGGATGGGCGTGCCGTTCTTGATCATGAGCAGGTGGTAGTAGGGCCAGCCGCCGTTGCTGCCGTAGGGCGTGTTGAGGCGGGTGATGACGGTCGGGAGCTTGAACTCGCGGGCGGCATAACGGGCGACGACCTCGGCGGCGATCTTCGAGATACTGTAGGTCGGCATCATGACGCGGTGGTTGTCGCCGAGGGGGCTCTCCTCGGTGAAGGGCGTATGGCCGTTGGGCTGGTAGACGCCGGTCGTCGAGCAGTGGAGGAAGCCCTTCGCCTTGCGAACGTGGCTCATCAGGAGGCCGACGCCCTCGCCGTTCGTGCGCAAGTCGGTCTCGAAATCGGGTGTGCGCGCGACGGCGAAATTGAGGACGTAGTCGAAGTCGCGGGGCAGCGCCGAGAAATCGCCGGTCTCGAGGTCGGTGACGACGCATTTTATGCCGGCCTGCTCGAACTCAGCCTTCTTTTTGGCATCGCCGAAGCGCGCGCTCGCCCAGACTTCGTTTTCCTTCGCCAGCGTCAGCGCGATGGGACCGGCGACCTGACCGGTCGGGCCGGTGACGAGGATCTTCTTGCCGTTCATATTGGTTTCTCCTGGGTGGGTTCGAGGTCGGAATGGGGCGTCCCGGCGAGCGGGACGGATGAGTTCGGAGCCGCGAGCGAGCGGGCGGACGCAGGGTCCCCCAAGGCCCGTTGAGCGTCAACTCGCCCGCTCGGGCCTTCGGCGCAGGCCGCGGGCCGCGAGGGAGAACGTCCACGCGGCTGCGAGGAGCAGGCCGATCGCTTCGCGCGGCTCCTCGTGGCTGGCGGCGGTCATCTTGAACGAGGCGAACGCGGCGAGGGGCGCGCCGGGGAGAGTGCCCGCGAGCGTGAAGAACCAGATCGTAAAGCCGATACCCGCCAGCAGATTCGGGAGGACAGGGAAGCGGCCGAAACACGCGGCGAGCGAGAGCCCCGTGGCGACGGCGTAGCCCGCCATCCAGACGAGCGGGTCCGGATCGTTCCACTGGACCGCCACGGCCACCAGGAAGAGCAATGCGAAGAATCCGTCGAGCCAGCGCATAGGTCCGCCTCCGTATTGCCGTCGACGCCCGGCACAGAAAGATGAAAGGAGATCGAGAACTGTTCGTCAATTCGCCCCGCTAGGCGACGCTTCGCCCCAGCGCGACGAACAGAAGCGCGGCGACCGCGCCGGCGGCGATCATTCGGAATAAGGGCCAGAGCCGGCGCGGGGCGGCCTGCGCGTGCTCGCCCTGATCCCGGCCCGCGAGCCGGCGGGGCGCGAAATCGTCGAGCGCCCCCAGCGCGACCCAGAGCAGCGGTACGCTCGCAAGCCAGAGCACCCCGCGACTCCCCGCGAAGACCACAATCGCGAGCGCCAGCCCCGCCTGGAGCAGTCCGCGGCGCCAGGGCGATTCGTTCGCATAGGGGAGGACGATGACCGCGGCGAACATCAGCACGAACGCGACGCCTGCAGGAATGGAATGCGGCGACGAATCGAGCTTCCGGGCCGCGAGATAGAGCGCGGCGACGAGCGCGAAGGTGACGAACCGCCGGCGCCCCGGCTCGGCCGCGAAGGGCAGGAGCGCTGTCTCAGGCTGCCGAAACACCTCCGCCAGCGCCAGCTTCAGGACCCACGCGACGGGCACGAGCACTACCAGCCCGAGGCCCGCCGTGTTCTCCTGCACGAAGATCTCGAGCCCCTGCCCGCGGATCCAGGCCCACGCGACGATCGTCGCCCCCGCCACCCAGACACCGGCGATCCGCGCGTATTCGCTCCCGCGCGTGAGAGCGGGATTGTCGAGGCTGAAGCCGCCAGCCGCTTCGCCGGACGGCAGCGAGCGCCCGCTCGGGATCAGCCGCGGCACCGCAGCGACATAACGCTCGAAGTCGCCGGGAAAGAGCGTGGCCAGGCGCGCCTCTTCGCGCAGGATGGTGTCTCGGTAGGCAAGCGTCCAGAGGACGATGTAGGGGAGAGCGATCCAGACCCGCCCGATCACGCAGCACAGCCCGAGATCGATCAGCCCGTTCGCGAGGTAGAAGGGATTGCGCGTGAAGCGATAAGGCCCGGCGGTCACGAGCTTCTGGTTCTGCTCGAGGCAGCCCTTCGACCAGAAATGCAGGAACGAGCCAGCGACGAGAAGTACGCCCGCCGCGGCGAGTCCGACCGGCTTGACCGAAGCGACGAGACAGCCGACGGCGACCAGCCCATTGCGCAGGTTCCGCCGCCGGATGCGCAAGCCGCTATTTCGGCGGCATCCGGATGCCGCCGTCGACCCGGATCACCTCGGCGTTCATGTACGGATTCGTGATCAGCTCGAGCACCATGCTGGCGATCTCGTCACCGGCGCCGAGCCGCTTCGGAAACAGCACGTTCTGGCCGAGGTTCGCCTTGAACTTCTCCGAGCCCTCGCCCGTGCCGTAGATCGGCGTATCGACGAGTCCGGGGGCGATCGTGTTGACGCGCACACCGATCGCCGCCAGGTCGCGGGCGACGGGCAGCGTCATGCCGACGACGCCCCCCTTCGAGGCGGAGTAGGCGGCCTGACCGATCTGACCGTCGAAGGCCGCGACCGAAGCGATATTCACGATCGCGCCACGCGCTCCGTCCGCGTCGACCGGCGCCGTCTTCGACATCGCCGAGGCCGCGAGCCGGATGCAGTTGAAGCTCCCGACGAGGTTGACGCGGAGCACGCGCTCGAAGGCCGCGAGATCGAAAGGCTTGCCCTCGCGGTCGACCGTGCGCATGGCGTGGCCGATGCCGGCGGCGTTCACGAGGCTGCGGAGCGGGCCGAGCCGGACCGCAGCGTCGACCGCGGCCTGGACCTGGGCCGTGTCCGCCACGTCCGCCTTCGCGAACGCGCCGCCGAGCTCCTTCGCAACGGCGTTGCCCGTCGCCTCGTTCATGTCGAGCACGACGACCCGCACGCCGTGGGACGCGAGTCGCTTCGCGCAGGCGAGGCCGATGCCCGACGCACCGCCGGTGACAATCGACGAAGTTCCGTTCAGATCCATCGCGGCCTCCGCCTCCGATTCCTCGCGACTCCGGCCAAATCAGAGCTTCGCGATCAGCGGCGCGATCAGCAGGGAGACGACGCTCATCACCTTGATGAGGATCGCGACGCCCGGGCCCGAGGTGTCCTTGAAGGGATCGCCGACGGTGTCGCCGATGACGGCGGCCTTGTGCGCATCCGAGCCCTTCTTGTGGCCCGCGAGGCGACCGGCCTCGATGTACTTCTTGGCGTTGTCCCAGGCACCGCCCGCGTTCGCCATGAAGAGCGAGAGCGAGGCGCCCACGGCGACCGAGCCCGCAAGCATGCCGGCCAGCGCTGCGGGACCTAGCACGAAGCCGACGACGACCGGCGCCAGGATCGCGACGCAGCCCGGCAGCACCATCTGCCGCAGCGCCGCCTTCGTCGCGATGTCGACGATCACCGTGCCCTGCGGCTCAGCCTTGCCTTCGCGCAGACCCGGGATCTCGTTGAATTGGCGGATGATCTCCTGGATGATCGCCTGGGCCGCCTTGCCGACTGCGATCATCGTCGAAGCGCCGACTGCGTACGGCAGACAGGCGCCGATCAGGAGGCCGATCAGGATCGGTGCATCGTCGAGCTTCAGGATCAGCGCACCCATGCCCGATTCGACGCGCACGTGGTTCACCTCGAGGATGAAGGCCGAGAAGAGCGACAGCACGGTCAAGGTCGCCGACCCGATCGCGAAGCCCTTGCCGATCGCGGCGGTCGTGTTGCCGACGGCGTCGAGCTCGTCGGTGATGGCGCGAACCTCGGGGCCGAGGCCGCTCATCTCGCTGATGCCGCCCGCGTTGTCCGAGATCGGGCCGTAGGCGTCGACGGTCATCACGATCGCGGTGCCCGCGAGCATGCCGACCGCGCTCATCGCGATGCCGTAGAGGCCCATGCCGCCCGGCATCACTGCGTTGGCGATGTAGCCGACGACGGCGATGATGAGCAGCGAGACGACCGTGCTCTCCATGCCGACGGCGAGGCCCGAGATGACGCCGGTCCCGGCGCCGGTCTTCGAGGCTTCGGCGACGCGTTCGATCGGCCCCCAGGCCGTGTAGTACTCGGTCACGAGTCCGATCAGGGCGCCGCCGATGGCGCCGGCGGCGAGCGCGCCGGTGACGGCCTGGCTGACGCCCAACATCGGCATCAGGATCCAGGCGACGACGCAGATGATCAGCGACGGAATCACGAGCGCCGCGCGCAGCACCATCGCCGGCGAATTGGCCTTCAGCGCGCGGGCGATGAAGATGCAGCCGATCGACACGAGGAGCCCCACGCCCGACAGGAAGACCGGCAACGTCACGGCCAGGAACTTCGCGTCGGATTCGGTGGGCGAGTTCGTAAAGATGCTGGACACGTACTCGGGCCTCGCGGTCAGCGCGATCGCCATCGCGGCCACGATCGCCGCGACGAGGGACTCGTAGATGTCGGCGCCCATGCCGGCCACGTCGCCGACGTTGTCACCGACGTTGTCGGCGATGCCGCCCGGGTTGCGCGGATCGTCCTCGGGAATGCCTTCGACGACCTTGCCCGCGATGTCGGAGCCGACGTCGGCGGCCTACGTGTAGATGCCGCCGCCGATGCGGGCGAAGAGCGCGATCGACGAGGCGCCGACGGCGAAGCTGTGGATCACGGTCGCGAGGCGCGGATCGCCCGCGTAGTAGAAGTAGAGGCCGCCGAGGCCCATGATCGCCGTGGCCGCGACCGAAAGGCCCATGACGGCGCCACCGTCGAGCGCGGTCAACAGCGCGCGCGGCTTCGAGCCCTCGCGGGCCGCCTGGGTCGTGCGGACATTGGCGAAGGTCGCGGCCTTCATGCCGATGAAGCCGGAGAAGAGCGACAGGAAGGCTCCGAGCAGGAAGCAGGACCCGGCGAGCAGGCCGGTCCCTTCGCTGCTGAACGCAAAGAAGAGGACGAGGAAGACGACGATCGCGTAGACCGCCAGCACCTTGTACTCCCGCATCAGGAAGGCCATGGAGCCTTCGCGGATGTACCGGGCGATCATGTTCATCGTATCCGTGCCCTCGGGCAGGGCCTTGACCCGGAAATAGAAGAAGGCGGCCAGGGCGAGGCCGAGAACGCTCGCGCCCAGCGATACCTGGGTCAGCTGTGCAATCAGGTCCGTCATCGTCGATTCCATCCTGTCGAAGTAAGCAGTCTCGGCCGTTCGCGCAGACCGGGCCGCGCGCATGAGAAATCCAGCGCGGAGGGGTCGAACCCGTCGTGTCCCTGCGAAAACCGACTGCTCGATCACCGTTTACGCGTCGAAGCCCAGGCCCGATTCGGGCCGGGGACGGCACCCCTCCCGGCGTGCGGGAATGGCGGCGCCCGGCCGGGTGATTAGCGACTCCCGCGGGCTCGGGCAAGCAAAATCTTCACAGGATTCGTGGCCTTGCGAGCGGCTGGGCCGGGGC
>JANNQH010000029.1:0-6237 GCA_031400655.1 Deltaproteobacteria bacterium
AGGACGATTTCGCCGTTCTGGTTGCGGGTCACGAAGAGGGCCTGCTTGCCATCGACCCAGATCGAGATCGTGAGCGTGTCGCCGGGCATGACGGGCTTCGAGAAACGGCCGTCCATCGCCTTGAAGCGGTTGGGATCCGAGCCGCAGAGCGTGTGCAGCAGCGCTCGGCCGCTGAAGCCGTAGGTGCACAGGCCGTGCAGGATCGGGCGATCGAAGCCGCCCATCTTCGCGAAGGTGGGATCGGAGTGGAGCGGATTGCGATCGCCCGACAGGCGATAGGTCAACGCCTGATCCTCGCGCGTCGCATACGTGATTTCGTGGTCCGGCTTGCGGGTCGGAAGAACGAAAGTCGGCGACGGGCCGCGCTCGCCCCCGAAATCACCGGCGCCACGGCAGAACATCGACATCTTGACCTTGAAGAGGGGCTTGCCCGTCGAGACGAGCGTCGCCGTCGACTCGAACTCGGCGACGGCGGCCTTGCCCTTGTCCCAGATGCCCGTGATCACGCCTTCGCTCTCGAGTTCGCCTTCCGGCGGGATCTCGCCGTAGAGCTCGATGCCCTCGGTGCCATGGACCATGAGGGCGGGATTGAAGGTCCCGATCTTTTCGACAGGGATGCCACCGCCACCGAGGATCACCGCCATCGTCGGCAAGACGCGCTGCGGTGTGTCCTTCGTGTTCTCGGTCGTGAACGCGAGCTCCTTCGTCCCGGCGCCCACGCCCACCGCGTAGAGCAGCGAATCCTTCGAGGTCCAGGCCCGCCGCGCGGGCTTGCCCTTTGCGCCAACGCTCTTGGGATCGAGTGCCATGGGGGAGTCTCCTTCTTATTACTTCGCTTGCTCGTTCGTCTCGCCGCGCGCCGCAACTCGCCGCGGATCTGCGCGCTCGCTTCACGCGGGTCGCCTATCGTCCAGCCGATTCGCCCATCCGATTTGCACGATCGTGAAACGACCTCGTCACCCGAGGTCTTGGCGAGGCGACTAGAGTTACACTAGGGCTTTGCCCTTGTCGATCCACCAGGAAGCCCCATGAAATTGCCGATCTGCCCTCCGGACGCGGGAAGCCGCCGTGTCTCCATTTCGCGGTCCGGATCGGGACGGGTCCGCGCCGTTCTGGAGTCCGCCGCCTACGCTGGCATGGCCCTGGTCGCGACGAGCCTGGTGGCGCACTCCGCTCGCGCGGCCTGCACGCCGACATCGCCCGCCAACGGCGCAAGCGTCGTCTGCTCCGGCACCGACTCGACCGGCTTCGATGGCAGCGGCGCCGACAATCTGACGATCACGACCACCGGCGCAGCATTGCTCGACGATAGCAACCCGGTGCTCGACGCAGCGATCCTCGTCAACGACGAGAGCAGCGTGACCATCGGCTCGGCTGCGACCGTCCGCGTGACCGAGCAGTTCGGCGCCGGCATTCGCGGCGACGCCAATAACTTCATCCAGAACCAGGGCCGGATCGAGCTCAACGCGGACGACACGAAGGGCATCTCGATCGGCCAGAATACGACGGGTGTGCTGCCCAATGGGGCCGTCAACAGCTCCAGCGGCACGATCCAGGTCAACGGCAACCGCAGCTACGCGATCGAAACCGGGAACAACTCCGGCGTCGCTACTTCCGGCATCATCAATCTTGTCGGCGACGAGACCCGCGGCCTTTCAGGCGGGAGCCGAACCGACTACGCAAAGCCCGCCAATGTGACAAATAGCGGAACGATCAACGTCGAGGGCGACGATTCGTTCGGCATGAAGTTCGGCGACGGCTGGCTCGACGGCAGCTTCGACACCAGCACACCGCCCGTATTCGTCCCCTTCGCCGCCGGAATCCGCAATCAGTCGGGTGGGATTATCCGCGTCGCAGGCGACCGCTCGACGGGCATCTTCGCCGGCGACGAGACGAACCTCGTCGGCAACCACAATAGCTTCGTGGTCTCCTCCGGCACGATCGCGGTCCTCGGGACCAACGCGATCGGCATCTCGGTCGGCGGGAACGACCGGCTCGATCGCTACGATCTCTCGACCTTGAACCTGAGCAACTCGAACACCTTCGGACTCGTGAGTGTCAATAATTCGGGCTCGATCACCGGAGACGCCGACTCCGGACCGCTCGTCGTGTTCCGTGATTTCGTGGCCGGCCACGAGAACCGCCTGCTCAATTCCGCGAGCGGCAACATCGTCGCCGATCTGACGAACCAGGGAACGACGGATCGCGGGATCGCGATCCGCGGGACGGATGGCGACGAGTTCATCATCAACGCCGGCCGGATCCAGGGCGACGTCGAGCTCCGCGATGGCGACGACCGCTACTTCCACCGCGCCGGAGCCCAGTTGACGGGCAACGTGATCGGCGGCGCGGGTCAGGACGAGGTGACCCTCGCTGGAACGAGCTCGAGCCCCGTCACCTTCAACGTCGGCCAGCTCCAGGGCTTCGAAGCCCTCCGCATGACGCGCGGATCCCCGCTCGACAGCAATCAGACTGCGATCTGGCGCCTCACGAACACGAGCGGATTCAGCGGCCTCGTCGAGGTCCAGGACAGCGGGCTCATGGATGTTCCGACGCCGATCACCCTGGGCGGTGACTTCACCGTCGCCGAGGAGGGCGCGATCCGCGTCACTCTCGACAGCGCGACGCCCCCCCTCACGGTCCAGGGCAGTGCGGCCCTCGACGGGACGCTCGTGGTGATCCAGGGGCCCAACCTGACACCCAGCGATACGCCCTATCGCGTTCTGCTCGCGAACGGCGGTGCGAGCGGACAGTTCTCCGAGATCCTGTTTCCGTCGACCTCGGGAACGCGCCGCTTCACGTCGAGCTACGACACCCTCGGCGTCCTCGCCCTTTTCCAGGACCTCGGCCTCGTCGGCGTGGCAGAGGGATCGAACCAGCGGGCAATCGCCCAGAACCTCGTCGACCTGACGGACGCCGGCGGGTCGAGCGGCGATCTCCAGAGCCTGCTCGACAACCTCCCCGATGTCCAGAACGTGGGCTCCGTCTACGACGCCCTCTCCCCCGAAGCCTACGACGCGCAAACGACGGTCTCCGTCGAAGCGGGCCGCCGGATCGCGGCCCTGTTATTCGGTCGGCCGCGGGATTGCCAGGCGGGCGACGTCGACCCCTGGGATCCCAAGCACCAGGTGCTCCCCTGCCATGCGCGCCGCGTCTCGGCCTAAGCCGCCACGCTCGGCTCGTTCCGTTCGCGCGACGGATTCGACGGACACAACCGCTACGACGCCCAGCTCGGCGGCCTGATCGCGGGTGTCGACGTGCAGCCCCTCGCCGGCCTCGACCTCACCTTTGCGGTCTCGAGCCAGCGCGGCAGCATCGACGTCGCCAGTGCCGGCGAGAGCACGCTGACCCTCGCCGAGCTGACCGGCGCCGCGATCTGGAACCGGGGCGGCCTGCGTGTCCAGGGCGTCGCAACCTGGGGCCACGGCTTCCACCAGGATCGGCGCCGGATCCTCGTCAAAGACAACGCAGCGCCCGTCGATACCCGCGGCATCGAAGACCACGAGAGCGATCGCGCACTGCTCGCCACCGAGATCGGCTACCGCGTGCCCGTCGGCCCGGTCGGCATCGAACCGCTAGTCGGCTTCGACTGGGCCTGGATGATCCAGGACGAGATCCAGGAAAGCGGCGCCGGGGGCTTTGGTCTCGATGTCGACGACCGGGAGGACGAGGTCGGCTCGCTGCGCGCGGGCGTGCGGCTCTCCTCCGTGTACGAGCACAAGGCCTATCTCGGCCCCTGGCTCGAGTGGATGACCGGCATCTGGCGGCCCAGCTTCGACGTCGCGTGGCGCCAATACGTCGAGGGCAACGAGCGCGATGTCGACGCGCGGCTGCAGGGCGGCCCGGACACCGTCGGCGGCTTCACGATCCAGGGCGAGGAGGACGCGGGCGGCGCCGAGATCGGCGTCGGATTCCGGATGGTGCCCAAGAACGCGAACCGGCTCCGCTTCGACCTCCGCTACCAGGCCTACGTCGCCGAGCACACACTCGAGCAGGATCTCGTCGGCCAGGTCGCGATCTCGTTCTAGCTCGCGCGCCGCAGCGCCCGTCTCTCGAGGACGAGAGCCCTCAGCGAAAACGAGAGCGCTCAATCCTCGAGGCCCATCATCTTCGCGACGCCGAAGCGCACACCGGCGGTGAAGCCGCCGTCGACGGCGAGGGATTGTCCCGAGACGAAGGAGGCTTCGTCCGAGGCGAGGAAGAGCGCGGCGTTCGCGATCTCGCGGGGTTGGCCGAAGCGATTCATCTGATGCTGATAGGCGATCCGCTGGCCGACATCCTTCATCGCGCCGGTGCCGATCACCTGACGGAACATCGGCGTATCGATGAAGCCCGGGCAGATCACGTTGACGCGGATCCCGCGTCCACCGTAGTCGAGGGCCATGTTCTTCGTGAGCAGCACGACGCCGCCCTTCGACGCGTTGTAGGAGCTGCCGCCCTCGCAGCCCTGCAGTCCCTCGATGCTCGCGATGTTGACGATGCTGCCCGTCCGGCGCGCGATCATGCTCGGCAGGACCGCCTTGCAGGCGAGAAACGTCCCCTTCAGGTTCACGTCGAGGGTCAGATCCCAGGATTCCTCGTCGACCATGTGCACCGCGCCACCGCCCGGGACACCCGCCGAGTTCATCAGGATGTCGATCGGCCCGAAGCTCGCCTCGACCTCTTGCACGCAGGCCGCGAGCGCCTTGAAATCCCGCACGTCGCCCTGGAACGCACGCGTACCGACAGCGAGCTCACAGGCTGCCTTCCAGTCCGGGCCCTCGTGGCTCCCGAGATCGAAGCTCGCGACCTTCGCCCCTTCTTCAGCGAAGCGCAGCGCCGTCGCCCCTCCGATTCCGGAAACCCCGCCCGTGATCAGCGCCACCTTGCCTTCAAGTCGCTTCATCGCCCCGTCCTCCTTGGTTTCATCTCATGGCCCATCTCATGATCCGGCGAACCACCGGATCCGCCGGCAGGTCTCCTCGTGGCCACCCTCGAGAGGCCCGGCGCGCAGCACGACGTGATCGATGCCGATTGCCGAGAGCTCCTCGAGCCAATCTTGCGACGTCCGCCCAGCGCGGCCCGACGCCGCGAGGCCCGTCTCGCCCGCCTCCGACGGATCGGCCGCGATGGCGTAGGTCGAGGCGCAGACGAGATCGTCGGGCTTCGCCTCGCTGCGCGCGGCGGCATAACACTCCCGGTGGGCGCTCCAGATCGCGACGTCCCCGCCGCAGACGTCGAGAAATCCGAGTCCGAGGAGCCCCGCCTGCGCCGCATGGGCAGCCGACCAACCCACCAGCCAGAGCGGAGGATGCGGCCTCTGCACCGGCTTCGGCAGCACGTCGATCGGGGGCACCGAGAATCGCGTCGACGTCCACGAGAAAGTCGCCGGCGCCCACATGTCGACCCACATCCGCACGCCCTCGTCGAAGACCGGCGAAAGCTCCGTAGCGAGGTCGTCCACACTTTCGATCGCGCCCGCGTCGTCGCCCCCACTCTCGGGCAGCAGCGCCATGTCGAGGCGTCCGCCGCAAGCGACGTCGAGAGAAGCCCCTGCTCCGCCTCGCGCACCGGCGGCTCGCGCGGCGGCCAGACGCCCGGGACACCCCAACCGAGGCGGATCCGATCGGTCGCGCCGGCCAGGCCCGCGAGCCAGATCTCCGGTGCGCTGCCCTGCCAACCGCCGTCATCGCCCGCCATCGGCAGGCACCAGACCGCGTCGAGGCCGAGCTCCTCCGCGAGCGCAACCTCGTTCCGGAGCGCTTCGAAACGCGCCGGCGAAGCCGCTCCGAGCTGGTAGAAGAGCCCCCGGTACACCGCGTTAGTTGCCACCCGTCAACGCACCAGAGGTCGGATTGCGGCGCAGGCGGATGTCCTCGAGGCGCGTCTGGCAGGCACGGTCCCAGCTCGTCCCCTCTTCGGCGAGGAGGTAGAAGCGGTCGTCGCGGATTCCGTCGAAGACGCGATCGGCCATCACGGAGGGATCGATGCCACCTTCGGTGCTGCTGCGGATCGCCTGCTCGACGAGCGTCTGCTCGGGGGTGCCCGAGCCTTCCGGGCGCTTCAGGTGCGCGGGGCGATTGCGCTCGGAGTGACCGATCCGCGTGCGGATCAGCTCGGGGCAGAGGGCCGAGACGCCGACCGGCGACTGCTTCATGCGCAGCTCGTGATAGAGCGTTTCGGTGAGCGAGAGGGCCGCGTGTTTGCTGACGCTGTAGGCGCCCGAGAGCGGCATGTTGATGAGGCCCGCCATCGAGC
>JANNQH010000030.1:0-1581 GCA_031400655.1 Deltaproteobacteria bacterium
ATGGTCCGCGAATCGAGCGCGGCCGAGGTGGGGTCGTGAGTTGACCTGGCATTCCGGAAGCCGGGCTCAATGAAACGAGTCGGGTCTCCGCCTTATCCGCGCGAACCTACCCAAGCCGGTTCCGCTACCGTCGCGGCCACCTGTGAAGTTCCCATGCCCCACCTGACCAAATCCCGCTTCCTGTCTGGTCTTCAATGCCACCGCCGCCTCTGGCTCGCGACGAACGCCCGCGACCTGGCGACCCCGCATAGCGACGCCACCGAACACATCCTCCGCATGGGCACCGAGGTCGGCCGCGCCGCCCACGCGCTCTTCCCCGGCGGCCTGCTCATCGCTTCGCCAGCCTCCGAACACGCCGACGCGATCGAACAAACACGGGCCGCGATGGCCAACCCGTTGATCCCCGCGGTCTTCGAAGCCGCCTTCGAATTCGCCGACGTGCGCATCCGCGTCGATATCCTCGAACGCTTGGAGAACGGCGGCTGGGGTCTGCGCGAAGTGAAGTCGGCGAGCTCCTTCAAGCCCGATCAACATGGTCCCGACCTGGCCATCCAGCGCTGGGTTCTCGAGCAGCTGGGAATCGACGTCGTCTCGGTGCAGCTCGTGCACGTGAACGGCGCCTTCGTGCGGGGCGCCGCTGCTCCGATCGACTGGCCCGCCTTCTTCGTCCGTGTCGAGCTGGTGGACACGCTCGCAGCGAGCTCATCTGGGGATCTGTCCGCGGACGTCGCCTCGATGCACGCGACCCTCGCCCTTCCCAGCGCCCCGGTCCGAGAGCCCGGCGCGTTCTGCAAGAAGGCGCACCCTTGCCCGTTCTGGGAACACTGCACCGGCGACAAGCCGACCGTCTGGTTCGTCGAGCAGTCCGGCCACAAGCCAGCCCTCAAGCGGCGCATGATCGACGCCATCAGCTCGGATACGCCGTGGACCTCGGGCGCCCTGGTCCAGGAAATCTCGCGCTTCCGGCCCCCCGTCTGGGCCCTCGACTTCGAGGCGATCGCGCCGGCGATTCCCTTCTACCCGGGCACGCGGCCCTACCAGGCCATTGCCTTCCAATGGTCGCTCGACCGCTGGAGCGGGGTAGGGACCTCGAGCGCGTCCGCGACTGCTGCCGGAATTCGTGCCGGGACCCGGTTCGAGAGCGAGGAAATCGAACACTTCGAGTTTCTCGCGCCCGGTGATCACGATCCGCGACCCGAGACCGCGCGGACGCTCGTCGCCGCTTTGTCCCGTGACGCGGCTCCGATCCTCGTCTACAGCGGCTACGAGCGACGCTGCTTGAATGATCTCGCAGCGCGTTCACCTGAGCTCGCGCCCGCGCTGCGCGCGATCGAGCATCGCCTCATCGACCTCCTGCCGATCGTCAAGCAACACACCTACCATCCCGACTTCGGCACGTCGTTCTCAATCAAGACCGTCGCGCCTGCCCTGGCGCCCGACATCGCCTACGACGATCTGCCGGGCGTTGCCGACGGCATGTCGGCGCTCGCGACCTTCGTTCAAATCGCGACGGGAGTGCTCTCGGGCGAGGAGGCACAGCGCGCCCGGGTGGGTCTACTCGCGTACTGCGCGCGGGACACG
>JANNQH010000031.1:0-4795 GCA_031400655.1 Deltaproteobacteria bacterium
GCCTCGTGGGCTGAGATAGAGGACGCACGCGCAGCACAGCAGCCGCCAAGCCCGACCGGCCCCTCCACGCGTGCCGTCCGACACCCGAAGCCCACGAGGCCCGGCCGGGGCACCTGGCACCAAGCCCGTCCGGGCCCCCCGCGATCTGTCAGACCGAGGCCCGGGCGCCCTTCGGCACGATCGGCCGGTCGCTCGTCAGCTGGTCCCGGCGGCTCTCCGCCTTGTTGTAAAGGACCTGGACGTCGCGGGTCGCCGCGAGCATCCGCGAGTAGAGCCGGAGCTTCAAGGCATCGAGCACCGCGAACGAAGTGAGCGCAAAGAAGCTCGACGAGAGCGCCAGCGCCAGCGAGACCAGCTCGAGACCTTCGTCCTTCGAATGCATCGACATGAAGTTCAGCAACATGCCGCCCGTCGTGCCCACGAAGCCGAGCGGGGGCAGCAGGTTCGCGTACATCGAGATGAGCCGGGCATAGTTGTGGTCGTACTCGTTCATCACGTACTGGCGCGACGCATCGAAGACGAAGTCCGAGGGCTGGCCATCCTGCTCGTTGTCGCGCAGCGACTTCTGGAGGATCCGCACCATCAGGATCGCCAGCGGCTCGGCCCCACCTGATCGATCGGACTGACCCCGCCGCAGCTCGTCCGGCCCGACGCGGCGCGTCGCGGACCAGGCCGCCGCCACGGCGCGAAGCCCGTTCGCAAAGGGCACGAGCACCGCCAGAAAGACGCCCGTCGTCACGATCGCCGACCACATTCCACCCGTCATCACGTACTCCCAGGGACGCTTTCGCGTCGACTAGCTATTCCATTTCTGATCGCGGAGCAGGTCGAGCGCCTCGCCGAGCGAACGCTGCTCCCCGATCGGGTACTCGACCAGCATGCTCTCGCGGCCCTCGAAGCGATCCTCGATGTCCTCGATCGCGTCCTGCACCTTGCGCGGGTAGCGCATGTTCGCGAGCAGCTGAGCCTTCATGAAACGAAGGTTCGCATCGAGGGCCATCACCTCGGGATGCGAGCTCTGCCAGTCGGGATGGAGCAGCGGATCGAGGTGCTTGCTCATGTACTCGGAGATGAAGTTGTCGAGCAGCACGATGCTCGGGCTGTCGTTGCGGTCCGACAGCGCACGCATGGTCGTGTCGAGATGAACGAGGTCACGCCAGGCACGCATCAGATCCGTCCGTCGCTGGGAGAGCGCCTCGCCGTTCAGCGACGTCTCTTCGAGAGCCTCCTGCTGTTCGGCCTCGACGCCCTCGGGTCCATCTTTCGACGCGCAGCCCGTGAGCTGCAGCGCGAGCAAGAGCGGCGCCGCAATGCAAAGTCCCATTTTCATCCGCATCGGATTCCCTCCACGGGCCAGAGGCCCGCTCTTCAGTCCTCGTTCGAGTCGTCGTCGTTCGCGATTTCGCGACTCGAGCCCTCGTGGTAGAGCCGGCGAAGCAGGGTGTGCATCGGGTGCTCTCGCTGGCTGCGGAGCGCCGGCGCGAGATCCTCGCTCTCGACCACCGACCGGAAGAGCGGCAGCGCCCGCGCGCGGGCCGTGATCTGCTTGTCGAGCTTCGTGAGCTGGCGGCCACCGTCTTCGATGTCACGCGCCATGCGCTGGCTGTCGACGGTGCCGAAGGCGGCCGTCTCGGACTCGTCGTCCGAGGCGGGCGAGGCGGGCGGTGAGCCCGCGCCCTTCGCGTTTCGCTGCTGGGCGAGACCGGTGAGCTTGCGGGCAAGGACGTCGCGCTGTCCTTTCAGGGCGCCAAGACTCTTCTCGAGCTCGGCGAGACCCTTCGCGTCGGCGAAGCCCATGTACATGAGGACGAGCTCGTCTGCGAGGCCCCGGCGATAGACGTCGATCGTCTTCGAGCCCGCACCGTTCTGCGCGATCCAGGCGCCGGCATGCCGCGAGCTCGCGACGTGCTCGGCGATCGGTCGCGTGATCGCGAGGAAATCGTTCGCCCCACCGCGGCGCTCGAGGGCCGTCGTGAGCGCCGGCCAGAGCATGCGGTCGAAGGGGAAGGCCCGAAGCGCCAGCTGGTAACGCGAGGCCGCGAGCTGGATCTCCGCGGGAGCCGGATTCGAAATTCCGTAGGCGACGAACGCGTCGCCGTAACCCCGGGCCGCCTCGTAGGCCGCGAAGTAGGCCGAATCCGGGACGTACTTCGTCGAGTCGGCCAGCGCATAGCGCTCGAAATGCGCAAGGTAGCGAGCATGGAGCCGAGCCGCGTTCCGGACCAGGTCGGACGCGCGCGCCGGGTCTTCCGTGGCGCGCGAAAGGTAGTAGTCAGCGCTGTTGAGCGTCGCCTCCTGGATCTCCTCCCAGAGCGCGCGCATCGTCTGGAGATACGACTCCTCGCCGCTGTCGCGGAAGCCGAGCTCGCGCCACTGACCGGCAGTGGCGTCGTGGAGCGACGTATAGACCTGATAGGCGCCTTCGATCGTGAAGGGAAGCTCGACGTCGGGATCGACGCCCAGGCGCTGCTTCGCGGCGTGGACCTCGCCCATCTGGCGCAGGATTCGCATGTAGACCGCGGCCTCGCCCGACGGTGTCTCGGCGAGATCCGCCGCCCGCGCGTAGGCGGCGCCGGCGGACCGGATCGAGGCGATCGCCTTGTCGGAGAAGCCCTCGCCGGCGAGCAGCCCGCGGCTCGTGTCATGGGCCTTGCTGGCTTCGAAGAGAACCAGCGTGAAGGTGAGGCTGCCGCCGTCGGATTCGGGGCCCTCGAGGCGCGCGACGATCCGCTCGAGGTAGTCGCGCACCGAGGCATCGACCGGGATCACTTCGGGATAGGCGCCCACACGTTGATCACCGAGCAGCCGCACGATCGAAGCGAGCGAGTCGAGCCCGAAGCCCATCCCCATCTCCTGGCTTCGCAGCAGGACCAGGCGGGCCACGTTCTCGAAGACGTACGGCAGTGCCGAGACGAAGCCCGAGTTTGCGGTCTGGGACAGCGAAAGCGCCTGCAACGTGTCGAACGGAGACTCGAGCGGAACGACGACGTCCATCCAGAGGCCGAGCACATGGCGCACGAACTCGGTGTCGCTGCCGCGCTCGAGGGCTCGGTGGGCGTTGATGTAGTGGTACCAGTAGCGGTCTTCCTGGCGGCTATCGCCGTCGGAGAACGACTCGATCGTGTCGACGCTGGCGTCGAGATGGGCCGGCTCGCGGGTCGCGAGATACTGCAGCAGCTGGGCGATTGCGCGGCGGCGCGTCTGGGCCGAGTCCTCGCCGCTCTTGGCGTCGCGATCCTCGAGCGTCCGCTTCACGTACGCGTCGAGGGGCAGGCCGACCTCGCGCTCGTAGCCCTTGAGTCTCGTCGAGAGCGACGCGGCGTCGGCCGAGCTGAAGATGTAGGCGAAATCGAGATAGTCGTCCCAGCTCGCGGCCCGAGCCGGCGAGACGCCGGAGGACCACTGTGCAGCCAGGAGGAACGCGACGCCCATGAAAATTCGCGCCAGGGAGCTCGCTCCCGTTCGCTGTCGCTCCACCCTCATCATCGTCATCATCCCCTCTCCCCCTCGCCCCGCGACTCTCGCCTAACGTGATGCGCGTCGGTTGGCGCCCTGCAGACAATCGAGTGCGTAACGGAGCTCGGCACAGCGATCCTCGACGCGGCGGGACGCTGCCCGATCGATCCACATCAGGAACGCGTTGACGTTCTTGGTCTCCACGAATCGGTAGGTGCCCTTGCTACTTACGCATTCACCCTGCGTCTTAGCGGCCGCCACGACCGCCCCCTTGAGGCGATCCTCCTCGCGGTCGCTGACGCAGGCCGACAGCTCGCCGAGCGGCACACCGGACAAGCCCGGGCGCGAAGCCCCGCCGCCCGCATCGCTGCCCGGCGGCGGCATGGCGCGGTCGGCTCGGGCGAGCACCTTCGGAACTGCGAGAGCGGCCGGCGGGGGGGCCACGGGCGCAGCGGCCATCTCGAAGCGCGGCACCGATCGGGCCGGGGCCGGAGCGCTCGGGCGCGCCGCCTCACCCCGCGTCGGGGCGCTGCGAGCCGGCGGGACATCCAGGTCCCGAGCGGACAGGCCAGCCGGAGCGACGCCGGCGATCGTCCGAGCTCGGGGCGACGTCGGCACCCGGGCATCCGCGACGCGGAAGGTGCGCTCGGAGCTCGCCTCATCCGGAACGTCGATCGCGGGAGCGGCCGGGGCGTCCATTCGCGGCGTGACCCGGGTTTCGGGCCGGATTGCGGCCCGCGCCAGGCGGTCGACCTGCGGCAGCGGCTTCGCACTCTCCCGGGCTACCGCCACGGCCTCGATCTGGACCCGCGGCCGCGCCACCGGCTTCCGCAGCTCGCGCACGGGCCGCTCGATTCGCTCGACCTTCGGCGGCTCGACCTTCGCGACCTCGGGCTCGATGCGAATCGGCTCGGGCGCGGGCTCGACCCTCGGCGGCGGCTCCGGCTTGACCTCGGCGACGAGCGGCGGCGGCTCCGGGACGACGGGCTCGACCATCACCGGCTCGGGCTCGACCGGCAGCTCGCGCACCGGCTCGACCAGCGGCGGCGGCGGAACGATCTCCGCCGTCTCGAGCATCACGACCTCGAGGGCGTCGCGGCTCGCTTCGTCGCGCACGAGGCCCACGATCGCGATCCCCATGAAGACGCAGAGCGCGACGACGCCGAGTCCCGTTGCGGCGAATCGCCGCAGGATCGCGCCGGGACCGCCCGAGCCGGCCTCGGCCCAGATGGCGGCGAAGTCCTCGCGGAGTCCGGCGTCGGAGACGCTGTGCATTTCCGCTCGGATCGGGATGCGCGCGGCACCGAATCCGTAGTGCTGTTCGACGTGGCGCGCGCTC
>JANNQH010000032.1:0-2681 GCA_031400655.1 Deltaproteobacteria bacterium
CTTCACGATGTCGGCCGCCGTCTTGAGGGCCGTCACCTCCTTCGTCGCCTCCTGGACCCGGGGCAGGATCAGCGAGTCGAAGGGATTGCCCGCGTAGTCGCGCAGCACCGAAACGACCGACGCCTCGGGAATCCGGTAGAGGACCTTCAGGTGGACGTTGATCTGCTGGAGATCCGACGAGAAGCACTGCGCCGCGATCTCGCGCGTGTCCTGCTGCACGTTGACGCGCCGGATCTGGGTGATGAAGGGGAGCTTGAGGCCGAACCCCGGGGCCAGAAATTCATTCGACATCGTGCCGAGCGTGACCTGCACACCGCGCTCCCCGGGCTCGATCACGTAGGAGCTCCCGAGAATCGCCGAGAGCACGAAGAATCCTAGAATGAATAAGCCGATGACCCGTCCGGACATGTCCCCTCCTTGCGCACCGGCGCTTCGCGCCGCCGCCCAGGGCAACGGACACGGCAGCGGCGCCCGCGGATCCTAGGCGAGTGGCGCGCGAATCGCCCTGGAATCGACGGGCCGGAGGGCTTTACGCGTCGCCACGTATTTCCGACAATCGGGCCTTGCCCCCTTTCCGCGGACCCCGCACGGAGATCGCATCGCCATGAGCCAGATCACGCCGTTCAAGATCGAGATTCCCCAGGCCCAGCTCGACGACCTGAAGCAGCGTCTCTCGCGCACGCGCTGGGCCGACGCCGAGACCGTGAGCGACTGGTCGCAGGGGATTCCGCGCGCGTATCTGCAGGAGGTCTGCGAATACTGGGCCTCGAAATACGATTGGCACGAGCGCGAGCGAAAGCTCAATCGCTTCGCCCAGTTCAAGACGAAGATCGACGGCCTCGATATCCACTTCATCCACGTGAAGTCCCCTGTCGCCAACGCGACGCCGCTCATCATGACCCACGGCTGGCCGGGCTCGGTGGTCGAGTTCCAGAAGGTGATCGCGCCGCTCTCGGACCCTGTCGCGCACGGTGTAAAAGCGGAGGACGCGTTCCACGTCGTGTGTCCGTCGCTGCCGGGCTACGGCTTCTCGGAGAAGCCGACGGCGACGGGCTGGGGCATCGGGAAGATCGCGGATGCGTGGGCCGAGCTGATGTCGCGCCTCGGCTACCCCAAGTACATCGCCCAGGGAGGAGACTGGGGCTCGATGGTGACGACCTGCATCGGCGCGCAGCATCCGGAGCCCTGTCTCGGGATCCATCTCAACATGGCAATCGCGCCGCCGACGGAAGATTCGCTGAAGGACCTGAGCGAGCTCGAGCAGAGCGCGCTCGCCGGCATGGACCACTACGGGAAGCTCGACAGCGGCTATTCGAAGCAGCAGTCGACCCGGCCGCAGACCCTCGGCTACGGCCTCGTCGATTCACCGGCGGGCCAGGCGGCCTGGATCCTCGAGAAGTTCTGGAGCTGGACTGATTGCAACGGCCATCCGGAGAACGCGCTCAGCCGCGACGAGATGCTCGACAACGTGATGCTTTACTGGCTGCCGGCGACGGGGGCTTCGTCGGCGCGGCTCTACTGGGAGAGCTTCAATTCGGTGCCGATGCAGCCGCTCGAGGTGCCGGTCGGCGTCAGCGTCTTTCCGCATGAGATCTTCAAGGCTTCGAGGCGCTGGTGTGAAGCCCGCTATACCAAGCTGGTCCACCACAACGTGCTGGCAAAGGGCGGCCATTTCGCGGCCTTCGAGCAGCCCGAGACCTTCGTCGACGAAGTGCGCACGGCGGCCCGGGCGATCCGGGCGCAACGCGGCTGAGCGAGGTCGATGCGAAATGTCGCAGCGCTTCGAATGAGCGGCCTAGTGGCCGACCATCAGGTCGAGGAGCATCGCCAGGAAGACGGCGAACAGGAAGGCGAGGGAGA
Organism: Deltaproteobacteria bacterium; assembly: GCA_031400655.1. Lineage (GTDB taxonomy): Bacteria > Myxococcota_A > UBA9160 > UBA9160 > UBA4427 > UBA4427. The sequence goes on from JANNQH010000032.1 coordinate 1,861, forward strand.
CGCGGAAGACGCCCTGCGCCGCCTCGTCGGTGCGCTCTCGGAAGAGCCGGACCGAGCGGTAGAGGAACCAGAGGCCCGCCACGCTCGCGACCGCGAAGTAGATCGGCCCGACGAGCCCGAAGAAATACGGCGCGAGGGTCACCGGCAAGAGGCCCGCCGTGTACGCCACGACGCGCCGGCGCGTGGCCTCGTCCCCGATCACCGAAGGCGGCATCGGAATTCCCGCCGCCGCGTAGTCGGCCTTGCGGTAGAGCGCGATCGCCCAGACATGCGGCGGCTGCCAGAAGAAGACGATCGCAAAGAGCGACCAGCCCGCGATTCCGATCGACCCGTTCACCGCCGCGTCGGCGATCAACGGCGCGGCCGCGCCCGCCGCCCCGCCGATCACCGCGTTCCAGATCGAGCGCGGCTTCAGCCAGATCGTGTAGACGAAGACGTAGAAGAGGATGCTCGCGACGCCGACGAGCGCGGCCGGCATGCCGGAGACGGCGTAGAGCAGCGCCGTCGAAGCGACGCCGAGGAAGAGCCCGAAGAGCAGCGCCTCGCGCGGCGCGATCAGGCCCGCCGGCAGCGGCCGCAGGCGCGTGCGCACCATCAGCGCGTCCAGGTCGCGCTCGATGTAGGCGTTGAGGGTGTTCGCGGAGGCGGCCGCCAGGGCGATCCCGGTCAGCACGAGGAAGCCGAAGCCGAGCTTCGGCCAGCCCCCGGCCGCCATGCCGAGCACGGGCAGACCGGTAAAGAGCACCATCGGCAGCAGCCGCGGCTTCGTCAGGTCGAGATAGTGGCGAGCGGTGGTGAGAACGGACGCGCTCATGACTTCA
>JANNQH010000033.1:0-3777 GCA_031400655.1 Deltaproteobacteria bacterium
CGCCTGATCCGGCAGGAAGGCGCCTCGTCCTTCAGCTCCGCTCCCGGCTCCTTTTTAGGCTTCCCTTCCGCTCGTCGGATTCGTGCCGAGGCGCGCGTGCACGCGCGCCGCCACCCGCTCGAGCTCACTCGACGGCGACGCCGGAAAGCCATCGAGGTCGGTGCCCGAGAGGGGGACCGACAGCATACGCGCGTGCACGCGCTCCTCGGCACGAATCCGACGAGCTGAAGGGAAGCCTAAAAAGGAGCCTGGAGCGGAGCTGAAGGACGAGGCGCCTTCCTGCCGTTTCAGGCGAAGTGCTTCGTGATGCGGGCGACCGCCTCTTCGACCTTCTCGCGGAAGCCGAAGGCGGAAAGCCGCAGATAGCCCTCGCCGCAGGAGCCGAAGCCCGAGCCGGGCGTCCCAACCACGTTCGCCTGCGAGAGCAGCGCGTCGAAGAACTGCCACGAGTCGAGACCGCCAGGCGTCTTCATCCAGACGTAGGGGGCGTTGACGCCGCCGAAGGTCTGGAAGCCCGCCTTCCCGAGGCCGGCGCGGATGATGGCTGCGTTCGCCATGTAGTAGTCGATGTTCGCCTGGACCTCTTTGCGACCGGTCTCGCTGTAGATCGCCTCCGCGCCGCGTTGGACCGGATAAGAGACACCATTGAACTTCGTGCTCGTGCGGCGGTTCCAGAGGCTCGCGACCGAGACCGGCTCGCCCTTCGCATCGCGGCCCTTGAGCTCGTTCGGCACCACGACGTAAGCGCAGCGGATGCCGGTGAAGCCCGCCGTCTTCGAATAGCTGCGGAACTCGATCGCACACTCCCGCGCGCCGGGTATCTCGTAGATCGAGCGCGGCAGGCTCGGATCCGTGATGAAGCGCTCGTAGGCGGCGTCGAAGAGCAGGATCGCATCGTTCGCGCGCGCCCAGTCGACGAAGCGTGCGAGCTCGGCCTTCGACGCGACGGCGCCGGTCGGGTTGTTCGGGGAGCAGAGGTAGACGAGATCGACCGGACGCTTCGGCAGCGCCGGCAGGAAGCCCGAGGCCTCGCTGCAGGGCAGGTACTGAATGCCCGCATAACGTCCGTCGGGACCGGCGAGTCCGGTCCGCCCGGCCATCACGTTGGTGTCGACGTAGACCGGGTAGACGGGATCGGGGATCGCGATCGTCGCGTCCTCTGCGAAGATCTCCTGGATGTTTCCGCTGTCGCACTTCGAGCCGTCCGACACGAAGATCTCGTCCGGGTGGATCGCGACGCCGCGGTCGCCGAAGTCGTGCTTCGCGATCGCTTCGCGCAGGAAGTCGTAGCCCCGTTCGGGGCCGTAGCCCTTGAAGCTGCTCGCGACTGCCAGCTCGTCGATCGCGTCGTGCATCGCCTGCCGCACCGATGCGGGCAGCGGCAGCACGACGTCGCCGATCCCGAGGCGGATCACGTCGGCCTTGGGGTTGGCCTGCTGGAAGGCGCCAACGCGGCGGCCGATCTCGGGAAAGAGGTAGCCGGCGGCCAGCTTGCGATAGTGGTCGTTGATGCGTGCCATGGCTGGATTCCTGTGCAAAGGCGGTGATCCCGGGCAGAGGGGATCCTCAGCCGGGCCGCGAGCCTATCAGGAACCGCTGGCAGCATCAATTTCCGAGCGAGACGGCCGCGGAATCGGATCCGATCGCGACGCGAAAGCGCCCGGACTCGACGAGGGCCCGGAATCGGTCGTCGAGCTCGTACTCGTCTTCGGTTTCGGCCGAAAGCGCCGCGATCAACGAGCCGATCTCGAGCTCGTCCGTAGCCAGCAGAGCGTCCACCGCCCACGCTTCGTTTATGACTTCGAGCCCACGCGCCGATTCGTTCAACATCGTCCCCCTCGTTGGATGGGCGGATCGAAGAGCAGAAAGCATGCCAGCGCGCCGGCGCGCGCCGCTCGGCGCGCTCGCGCTGAAAATGCCGAGGGAGATCGCGGAATTCCGGGGGCTCCGTGTGAGACCGGGGGAAATCGAGGGAGAAAATGTGTGTTGGGAGCATCGGAATACCGACTGTGGATGTACGGCGCCGTACCGATCGGAACAGCAATTCGACACGCCTGAACGAATCCGTCCCGCGCACGGCTTCGCGCCGGATTCCGCTGCTAGATTTCTGATGACTCGTGAAGGAAACAGGAGAACGAGATGAGCAGCGCGACGGGGACCGGGGGCAAATGGATCGACGACGTGAAGAGCCTCGCGCTCTACGGCTATCCCGAATGTCCCTATTGTCGGCGCGTGCTCAACGCGATCGCGGTGCTCGAGATCGACGTGCCCTTTCGCAATACGATGGTCGACGCGGAGCACAACGCGGCGCTCGTCGCGGCGACCGGCCGCGAGACGGTTCCGGTGCTGCGCATCGAGAAGCAGGACGGCTCGCTGCGCTGGCTGCCCGAGTCCCTCGACATCGTCCGCTTCCTGACCGACCGCTTCGATCGCGAGACGAAGGCGCTGCAGCAAGGCTGAGCGGGCGCGGGGAGGGCTCAGTCCGCGAGATCCTGTGCCAGCAGGTTCAGGAAGAGTCCCACGTCGGTCACGATGCCCAGGGATTCGAGGGAGCCGCGGTCGGCGAGCTTCGTCACCACCGCCGGGCTGATGTCGACGCAGATCAAGCGCACACCGGCGGGCGTCATGTTGCCCGTGCCGATCGCGTGGAGCATCGAAGACAGCATCAGGATCATGTCTGCCCCCTCGATGGCGTCGGCATAGGCGGCCTGGGCCGCCGTCAGGTCCATCAGCGTGTCGGGGAGGGGACCGTCGTCGCGAATCGAGCCCGCGAGGACGAAGGGCACGCCGCGGCGAACGCATTCGAAGAAGATGCCGCTGTGGACGAGCCCGGCCTCCACTGCCTGGCGGATCCCGCCCGCGGCCCGCACCCGATTGATCGCCATCAGGTGATTGCGATGGCCCTCGTGCACGGGATTGCCGCGCGACAGGTCGACGCCGAGCGAGGTGCCGTAGAGATCGAGCTCGATGTCGTGAACCGGGAGCGCATTGCCCGTAAGGAGGACCTGCACGTAGCCGCGCTCGACGAGGCTCGCGAGATAGCGGGCACCGCCGGTGTGGACGACCACGGGTCCGGCCACGACCACGATCTTGCCGCGGCGTTCGCGGATCCGGCGCATCTCCCAGGCGATAGCCTTGACGGCTGTCTCGACCCGCCGCTCGCTCGAGACGGATGCGTTCATGAAGCCGAACTCGCCCGTGTCCCGCACGTCGACGCGGCGCACGCGCACCCCGTCGATGCCGCAGACCACGCGATCGCCCCGGTGGAGATCCCGGAACAGCGTGCAGCGCGCCCGCCGCAGCGGCTCCGTTTCGACCACGATCACCGCATCCATGCGCTGGCGCAGGGCGGTGACCCACTCGCCCGCCAGCCGGATCTCGGTCGGATAGATCGTCGTCGAGTAGAATCCGTCGGGAGCGACACCCGCCTGCGTCACCGTCTCGACGCGCGCCTCCCGCGCCGAAGATTTCTGCTGGGCGCCGACCGACAGCAACGCCGCCAGGACGCCTTCGAGTCGCTCTTCGGAGGGCGCCACGATCCGGAGCTCCGCCCGGGACTCCTGGTCCTTGCGCTCGGCGAGGGAGAGTGCGGTCACGCGGAAGCTCGCGCCCGAGTCGGTCACGACGTCGAGGGCGCGGCTCAGGCCCCCGGAATCCATCAGGTGTCCCTTGAGCTCCACCTGCGCTGTCCGGATCGGCGTCGCCGGTGCGGGATCGCGGCGCGCGAAGGGCGCCTGATCGAGGATGAGCGACAAACACTTCACGCCACCCCCTGCC
>JANNQH010000034.1:0-6339 GCA_031400655.1 Deltaproteobacteria bacterium
TACGAGACGCCGCTCAGCTACGTGCGCAGCGGATCGACGATCTGGCTGCTCAGCAGTCGGAACACGCGCTGGTGGACGAATTTCACGCCCGCATCGGACGCCGGCGCGGGCGGTCCGGACGCGGGAGCGCCCGTCGAAGTAATGGCCGCGGGCGCTCGCCTGCGCGGTCGGGCCCGGACGATCCAGCACGATCGCGAACGGCTGCTGGCGAGCCTGCGCCAGTTCCTCACGGCGCTGCCCCGCGACGCGGTCATCTACGGGATCGGTCTCGACGGCGAGCGGCGGCCCCGCGAATCCGAGCTCGCAAAGGCCCTCGACCGCATCGCGATGGTCGAGATCGCGCTCGACACCTGAAGAGCGTCGCGCTCGCTCCCCTCAGACTGGAGCGAGCGGCCGGTCGACCGCCTCGGGCTCGCCTTCGAGATGCGCGGTGCAGGCGACCAGATCCACGCGGTGGGGCTCGCCCGAAGCGCTCGCGCCGCGCGGGGTCACGACGCTGAGGGCCGTGTTCTCGATCGTGATCTTGCCCTCGCCGTCGCCATGGCGCTCGAGCTGCTCGGCCGACAAGAGGCGCCTTTCGAGCAGCGAGCGCAGGAAGAGTCCGTGGCTCACGATCGCCAGCTGATTGACGCCGGCCCGCGTCGCAAAATGGTCGAACCAGTGGCGCTCGATCCGCTCCCACATGCGATCGACGCGTTCATGGAATGCGTCCCAGCTCTCGCCACCCGGCGGGTCGTAGTTCGGCACGAACGGATCGAAGTGAAGCTCCGCATAGGGCGTCCCGCGCAGCTGGCCGAAGTTTCGCTCTTCGAGCTCGGGATGGATCGCGAGCGCCACCCCGGTCGTGCGCTCGATCGCCTCGGCCGTCTGGTGGGCGCGGCGCAGATGGCTCGACCAGATCTCGGCGATCGGCTCCCCCGCGAGGCGTCGCCCGAGGCGGGCGGCCTGTGCGAGGCCCTGGTCCGAGAGCGGCGTTTCGGGAACCTGGATGATGCGATCGCGATTGCCCGCGGTCTGGCCATGGCGGATGAGGAGAATACCCATGGCGCGCAAAGTAGCCCCGGCGAGGGGGGCGGCGCGAGCGGTCGGGCGACGCTTTGCGTGAAGAGCGGCCTGTTAGTGAATGGCGGGGGCGAGGGACGAGAGGAGCCGCGCGAAATGTTTCGGCTCGACGAGCAGATGGGCGACGGCGCAAACGGACTCGTCGCGGGCCAGGATCCGCAAGCGCGCCGAGACGACGAGCGTGTCCGAGGGCGCGTGGGTCTCGGCGAGCAGGCAGGGCTCCGACGTCTCGACGAGGCGCGCGTCGTGCAGCGAGGTCTCCACCCGGAGCACCTCGGAGAGCGAAGCCGCGACCCCCTCGAGCAGCACGCGCCCGAGCAAGACGAATGATTCGAGCGGATCGGGGGCACCGCCGACCCGCGCCCAGGCGAGCGCCTCTTCGGGCTCGAGCGCGAGGGCGAGAGAGCCCGGGAGCCCGCCCTCGAGCCGCCCCATCACCGCCGCGACGAGATCATCACACGCGCGCAGCCCGCGCTCGCCGAACTCCTCGAGCGACCCGCAGCGGACCTCGACGACCTCGACCTCGGTCGTGCAGCCGCTCTGATCGGCAAGCGCAGCCTCGCCCGCAGCAGCTCCTTCGGCGAAGAAGCCGTGCAGCGCGATCATCTGCTCGGTCGAATGCGGTCCTCGGCTCATCGCTTGCGGGATTCTTTCTCGGCTCGTGTGCCGACCGTCCAAGGCTATCGTCCGCGGGTTCGGAAGAAGAAGTGTTTTCCCGACATCCTGAACGGATTTCCAATCGACTCGAAGCGGCACGGGCAGGCGCCCCGCAGCGAGTGTGCACCGCCCGCGCAGACGCCGAGCGGCCATGAATGAATGGACGGATGGAGCCTCGACCGCGATGCCCCTGATCCTCAGCAATGATGATGGCGTTCACGCCGAGGGACTCGCCACCCTGCACGCGGTCCTGCTCGAGTACGCCGATTGTCTGGTCGTCGCACCGAGCGGCCCCCAGAGTGGCGTCGGTCACGCCGTCACGACCGAGACACCGCTTCGGCTCGAGGAGATCGCCCCCGGCCGTTACGGTCTTTCGGGCACACCCGCCGATTGTGCCCGGGTCGCCCTCGCCCGCCAGGCCGCCTTCGCTCGGGAGGAGCTCGGCGAGCAGGCCCGCGCCCCCGAGCTCTGGCTCGTGTCGGGCATCAACCACGGCGCGAACCTCGGGGTTGACACCTACATCTCGGGCACCGCCGCCGCCGCCCGCGAAGCCGCGATCCTCGGTTACCCGGCGATCGCGATGTCCCAGTACGTCGGCCGCCACCGCCAGATCGACTGGTCTGCCACCGCGCGCCGGGCCCGCCGCGTCTTCGACCAGCTGCTCCGCCGCCCGCCCCGGCCGGGCCACTTCTGGAACGTGAATCTGCCCCACCCGGACGACGAATCCTGGCAGCAGGAGATCGTCCACTGTGCCCTCGACCCGAGCCCCCATGCCTTCGAGTACGAGCGCCGCGACGGCGGCCTCCACTGGGTCAGCGACTACCACAGCCGTCCACGCCGCGGGGGACACGACATCGACGTCTGCCTCTCCGGCCGGATCGCCGTCACAGAGATCCCGATCCAGCCGAATTCCCTTTGACAACCTGCGCGGCAACCGATACAAAAGAGCTCGTTCGTTCCAGGAGTCCCTCTTCCATGACCGCCTACTACCATCACTCGATCAGCCCCGCGTGCAGCACGCTCGTACAGGCGCGTGCTCTCTGGGCCTGCGACTCGACGCGTATGTCGTCGCGTGGCTCGCGAGACAAAAAATGGGAGGTGGACTCCATGGCCGAGGTGAGCGGAACCTAGAGACCCGCGAGCCGCGAGGCTCCGCAGGACCCGAAGGGTCCGAACCAGCAGAGCAAATATCCATGAGAACCCCTCCCGCCCAGGCCGGCCGGAGGGGTTCTCGCCGTTCTGGGCCCGGAGATGAAACCGGACCCCCCGCTCACGCGGGCGATCCACGACCGAGGACGATGATATGGCCCAGCGATTGGCCCAGCGAATCACCCAACGAAGCGAGGCCGCGACCCGCAACAACGCCTGGCTCGAACGAATTGCCTGGCATGCCGCGGCGCTCGCAGCCCGCGGCGTCATGCTCCTCGTGCTGCTCGGATCGCTCGCGTGGCTGGACCATTGGGCTCCGAAGTCGACGCGCAACGACAAGGCCGTCATCGCTCGGCGGGGCGAGCTGCGCGGGCGCGGCGCAGGCGCGGAAAAGCTCGCGCTGCCCGCCCTGATGGGTGACAGCGAGGGCTGCGCACCGCCGAGCGGCGCAGGTTAGGTCTGCGCGCGCAGGCGCTCGAGGCGAAAAAAAAGGACCGACCGGGGAGCAGCCAGTGGCTACTTCGCCGGTCGGTCCTGTTCACCGCTCACGCCCGCAGCGCGGGCACGCAGCGCGTGCGATTGCCGGGCTCGCCTACTGGGCGGGCCGCGCGAGGGCCTTGCGCGCGTTCTCCGCCTCCTGCGCCGCCGCATCGAGAGTCCCTGCCGCAGCGCCCGCTGCTGAGGCTGCCGCATCCGATGCCGAGGCTGCCGCATCCGCCGCCGCTGCCTGGGCGCTGTCCACCGCATTCGCAACACCCGCCGCCGCCGAATCTGCCGCCGAGGCCGCTGCCGCTGCCGCATCACCGGCCGCAGCCGCCGCGCTGTCGCTCGCCGCTTGCGCCGCGTCGCCGGCCGCAGCCGCCGCAGCTTGCGCGTCCGACCCCATCTGGGCGGCGCTGTCACTCACGGAATCAGCGGCCGCTTCGACGCTGCCTACGGCCTCGTCGAGCTGCTCGCCCGCCGTCTGCGATCCGCCTTTGTCCCCTTCGCTACATCCCACGAGAGCCGCCAGGGCCAAGCTCAGCGAGACGACCCCCATCGCCTTCCAACCGCTCACTCGCATCATCGTTTCCTCCGCTCCCCTCGATGGACCGACGGCGACGACCGTCACCCCCGCCATCGAAGCTTTCTTCCGTGGCGCGCACGATACGCAACTATCACACCCAACACACCTGGCAGCCATGAGATCGCCCCAAAAGGTTCCGGGAGAGCCGCCAGTCCGGCCGGTGTAAATGTGTCCAGACTGAGGGTCTCGACGCTCGTGCCGGACGCCGGATCGACCACGTCGTAGAAGGTCCGCTGCCCGTCGAAGGCCGTCCCGACCAGGTACAGCATCCCCGTCAACGGCGAGAAGGCAAGGCTCGCGTTCTCGCGGTAGAGGTTGGCCCCGGCGATCTGGCCCGATTCGCAGGGTGCGGGAGAACACCCCGCGAGATCGATCTCATAGAGACCATCGGGGCCGAATGGCGTCGCAGCGAATAGCCGGTCGTGGAGGCTGTCGTAGGCCAGCCCGGTGAAGAGCGATGCCGGGCTCCATGTGATGGAGCCCACCAATGTCGCCGTCGACGGCGAGGCGGGGAAAATGGCCCAGAGCTCGCCGGCCGGACCGCCCGCTTCGAGTACGAGCAGCCGGTCATCCGCCGGCCCGCTCGTCGCGCCCGGGTCGTAGGCCATCGACACGATCTCGAGGTTGCCATTCGCGCGTGTGCCGACGGTGGCCGTGATCAGGCCTGTCGCCGGGTCGATCGTGACGAGCCGGTCGTCGCCGACGGTGGGGACGACGCCGTAGAGGGTCGCGCTGTCGTGCGCATAGACGAGCGCGCGCACGTCGTCTGCGGTCGGCGTGAACTGGGCCAGGACCGACCAATCGCCCGACAACGCCGAGATCTCGAGCGCGTCGTCGGGCGGCCCGCCCGCCGCCGTTCCCGGAGCCGCGGCCGCGATCAAGCGGACGCCGGCCGATCCCAGCGCAGTCCCGCACAGACCGCCCGAGCAGAGGCCGAGCGGCGCCCCGGAACATTCGGTGGCATCGGCCTCGGTCGCACCCGCCGCCGTGAGGCAGCTGCATTCCTGCCCGCTCGCGGTCGTCGTACGGGCACTGCGGTAGTTCGTGCACTCGCCGGCCGTGAGGCAGCCGGCGAGCCCCGGCACGAAGATCGACCCCTGCATGATCTGGCATTCGGCGTTGCTGACGTGCTGGCGACAGGCGTTATGCCCGCGCTCGTGAGCCACGACGGCGGCGAGGATGTCGCTGTCGAAGGCATCGGCGGTGACGACCATCCAGAGGTTGGGATTGTCGCCGCCATTGCTGTCACAGGACGGCCGTTCCGCACAGCCGACCGCCGCCGGTGCAGACCCGCCGCAGTAGCTGATGCTGTCGATCAGGAAGGCGGCCGAGCCCATGCCGCCCGCCGTATTGAAATAATTCTGCTCGGCGGACGAGTCGAGCACATCGCGGCCATCGCCCGCGCGGCCGAATGTCTTGACGGCCACCGCGCGGCCGAGATGCGTACAGCACGCCCTGTCGAAGGGACCCTGGCGACCCTCGAGCAGCCGGTTCGCACTCTGCGCGGCGGCGTCGATCGCAGCCTGCCAGAAGGCGAGATCACGGCCCGCGCCGGCGTCGATCAGATCGACGTGCACAAACCAGCGCAGCTGATGAAGATCCACCGCCGGGCCCGCGCCGGCCCGACCCGCGAGCAGCAACACGAGCAACAGCAGCAGCGCAAACGCGCGAAGGACGGCGTGGCGAAGCCTCATCGCGCACCCCCGTCCGGCACACCCTCAGCCGCCGATCGCAGCGCGCGCACGTGGTCGGCGAGCGCGGGATCGCCCGCACGGCGCGCCACCGCATCGAGTACGCGCTCGGCTTCGGGCAGGCGAGTATCCGCGAGGGCGGCCACCGCCGCCCGCCGTTCGAGCGCTTGCAAGCGGGCGCCCTTGAATCGGCGGAAGCTCCAGGCCGGCGGATCCGCGTCAAAGCAGGCGGCGAGCTCCGCGACCGCCCGCGGATCGCTGTGCGCCAGCTTGCCGAGGGCGAAGGGCAGCACCTGCCAGGCGCGGAAGCGGTTACGATCGAGCTCGCTCCCCTCGCCTCCATTCAAGAAGAGCGACGCCCAATCCCGCATCGCCTCGAGCGCACCCTCGCCGCCCCAGATCCCCAGCGCGAGCAGGATGCGCGCATGGTGCGGCTGCTCCTCGGGATCGGCGAGCATCTCGACGAGTCGTGCGGCGCCCTCGGGACCGATGCGTGCCGCCTCTTCCTCGGGCATGCCTTCGTAGTCGACGCGGCGAGCGAGGCTCTCGGTCTCTTCGAGGGAAAGGAAGGACGGGGACCCTGCGGGCTGGGCAGTCGCCCGGCCCGGGGCCACGGCGTGGAGGGAGACGAGGGAGAGGACGAGGGCGAACGCGCGCGCGGAAAAAGATCGAATCAACGCCCGTCCTCCGCGAAGGGTTCAGCGGACCCGATGC
>JANNQH010000035.1:0-13052 GCA_031400655.1 Deltaproteobacteria bacterium
CCGTAGGCGACGAAGCGCTGATCGCCCTGCAGGCGCGCGGCGATCGTGCGCATCGTTTCGTCGCTGCCGGTCGCGGCGATGCAGGGTGCGGTGAGCAGGCTCGAGAGGGCCTCGCTGTCGTCTGTGGGAAAGTCGATGGGCTCGAAGGCGCGGGCGAGGCCCGTGTCCCGCTCGGCGAGGGAGCGCGCGAGGAGCGCGCCCGTCACGGGATCTTTCGAGGTCTCCCGCAAGAGGACCGGCGAGCCCAACACCAGGGGCAGGAGCGAAGAGAGCAGCGTCGGCATCGGAATCGTGCCGCCGGCGAGGACGGCGGTCCATTCGAAGGGCGCGAGCGTTCGCGACGGGGGAGTGCCGTCCTGGGAGTCGAGTACGCAGGCGAGCTCGCGCTCTGCGGTCTGAATGAAGCTCGCGGGCTCCCACGCGCGGAGCGCGCTCTCGAGGCCTTCGGCGACGGTGCCCCGGCTGAATGCGCTGGTCCCGGAGAAGGACTCGAGCAGCTCGCGCCGCCAAGGCGAGTCCGCCTTCGTCCAGTCCTCGAGCACCCGCGCAACCGCGGCGAGTCGATCGAGCAGCGTTCGCGCGCGCAAAGCCACGCCCGCCTGCTCGAGCCGTCCGCGCGCCGCCTGCACCCGCTCGGCCGCGGCGTCGGGCCAGCGGATTTCGAGCCCGCTCATCGCACCGGCTCCGCGCCGGACCCCGTCCGCGATCCCGCCCGCGTACTGCCTAGCATCGCATCCGCCGCGATCGAGCAGCCGCGCTGCTCGGCGCCCTCGAACCGCCCGAGCACGTCGAAGCCGTCGTCTGCCTTCTCGCCATCTGACTTAGACGCAATCATGCGTCCCAGATCCGCCGTCTGGATCGCCGCCACGCTCCCCGTGTTCGCTAGGTCGTGGACCATGACGATGCCGACGTCGCCGACGGTCACGTCGCGCCCCGAATCCGGATCGACGCAGCGCACCCGGGTCCAGGGCGGCACGAGCTTTCGCCGCGGTCCCGACGGGTCGACGAGCGTCGAGTCGTAGAACTGGCTCCCGAGCTCCGTCATGCCGTACTGGTTGAGAATGGAGGTCTCGGGGATTCCGAAGCGCGCCGCGAGCTCCGCGCGCAAGACCTCGCGAGGCACCTCGCGACTGCGGCCCTTGAAGCCCCCCGTCTCGAGCACGCGCGAGCCCGGAGGAAGCTGCCATTCGAAGGTCTCCGGAGCGTCGAGAAAATGCACGAATGCGAAGGACGTGCCCGCCAGGACGATCGGCTCCGCACGTCGGCGCGCGGACTCGACGGCCCGGCCGAGCGCGCTGAGGTCGAGGCCGTCGGGCATGAGGTCGAAACCGCTCTCCGTGCTGCCCTCCGCGGCGGCAAGGCTCGCGAACATGTGAGTGAGCGACGAGTCGGGGGCGGCCTGCGGTGAAGGCGCGAGGAATCGCATCGCCGGCCGCCGGCCGCAGAGGTCGGTCAGGAAGCAGTGCCGCAGGCTCGCGAGGAGCGAGGTTTCGTAGAGGCGCAGCGTGTCGAGGTGAAGCGCACCGCGCCGTTCGGTCGAGGTTCCGCTCGTGCGAAAGGTGAGGATCGTTTTCTCCGCCGGGAAGCAGCGCAGGTCGAACTCCTTGAACGCCCCCGTCGGCACGGCCGGCACATCGTTCGCGCACGCGACAGCGCCCGGATCCCGGCCGAGCGAATCGCAATAGCGTCGATAGGGCTCGCAGGCGCTGTACTGAAGGCGGAACAGGCCGAGCGCGAGCGCTTCGAAGCGGCGCTCGTCGCGGCGCCAAACGGGCTCGGTCATCCAGGCGAGGATCTGCGACTCGAGATCCTCTCGCCGCGGGGAGCTCGCGCCGTGGGTGCGGCTCGCGCCGTCGACGCTCTTCATGCGCGGCTTCCATTCGAACCGGTTCCATTCGCGGAGGATGCGAGGCATTCGATGATCTCGTCACAGGCGGCGAGGAGCGCACGCTCTTCGATCGTGAGCGGCGGCGTCAGCGAGAGGACCCGCCCGCCCGGACCCGAAGGCAGGAGCACATAGCCCCGCTCGAGCAGGGTCTGCGTCGCGACGTGGGCGATCTCCGGCCTGGCACACTCGATCCCGAGCATGAGTCCCAGACCCCGAACCTCGACGACGGAAGGCACGCCGGCGAGACCGCGCTGCAGGTGATCGAGGACCGTTCGTCCAAGGGCTTTCGCGCGGGCCGGAAGCTGCCAGCGCTCGCTCACGTCGAGAGATGCGAGGGCGGCTGCGCAGCTCGCGGGGTGGCCGAGGAAGGTCTGGGTATGCAGGGCTTCGCCGCGCGAGCGAGGCCAGGCGTCGAAGCAGGTCGCGAGGCCCAGGCAGGCTGAGAGGGGCATGCCCGAGGCAAGGCCCTTGCCGATGCACAACAGGTCGGGGACTACGCCTTCGTGGTCGCAGGCAAAGCGGGCGCCGGTGCGGCCGAGGCCGGTGTAGATCTCGTCGGCGATCAGGAGCCAGCCGCGCTCGTCGCATAACGCGCGCAGGCCGCGCAAGAAGCCTGCCGGCGGGACACACTCGCCCCCGCGGCCCTGGACCGGCTCGACCAGCACGGCGCCGATCGGAGTCCCCGGCAGGTCGGCGACGCGCCGGACGTCGTCGAGATCGCCGTAGCGGGCGAAGCGCGTGACGCCGGGCAGGCGCGCAGCGAACGGATCCTTGAAGTCCCGGCGCCAGGTGCAGTCGAGGGCGCCAAACGAGAGACCATGATACGCGCCCTCGAAGGCGAGGATGCCGGCTCGGCCCGTCGCCAGCATCGCGGTCTTCAGCGCCGTCTCGACGGCATCGGATCCCGAAGAGGAGAGAACGCCGCGGACGGCGGCTGGACCGGCCACGCCGCGCGGATAGATCTCCGCCAGCTTCTCGAGCAGCTCGACCTTGACGCGCGCCGGATGGACGTCGCCCATGCCGTGGAGCAGCGTCTCGGCCTGGTCGGCGACGGCGCGCACGACTTCGGGATGGGCGTGGCCGACGTTCGCGACACCGAAAGCCGCTGTCAGGTCGACATAACGGTTTCCGTCGACGTCCCAGAGATTCGAGTGGCGGGCGCGCTGCCAGAAGATCGGGACGGGAGCAAGGGCGGTGACGTTGCGGCTTTCGACTCGCGCGAGGCGGGCCGCGAGGGCGCGCGACTGCGGCCCCGGGACCGGGCTGCAGAGCTCCGGGGCGAGGGTCGGCGGCAGCTCGACCGGGGCGGTCGAGGCATGGGCCGGAGGCTCGGCTTGGGCGGGGCTCGCGGGGGTGGGGGGAGTCATGGCGGCAGTGTAAGTCGAGCGCCGTCTCTGAACGAGGGGAAGAACGAGGGGCCGATCCGGTTCAGGCCCGCAGCTCGTCGAGTCGCTCGCGCAGCGGAATCCGCCAGGCATCCGCCAGGGCTTCGAGGCTCGCCGCGAGGGCAAGGACATCCTCGCTCACGCCGCGGCCGAGCCAGATCGAGACGAGCGCCGGGATCGAGAGGCTCGCTTCGTCGCGTGCGATGAGTACGACCGCATCGCCGGTCGCGACCCGGCCCGCCTCCACGACCCGCAGGTAGTAGCCGACGCGCAGGCTCGCGAGAAATTGCTTCGGAAAGGTCGCATCCTCGAAGCGCTTGGCGAGCTTCAGGCACGGCTGGCGCGGCTGGCTGACTTCGAAGCAGGCCGTGCCGATCTGCAGGCGATCGCCGATGAAGACCTGCTCGTCGGGCAGGCCCGTGAGGGTGAAGTTCTCGCCGAAGGCGCCTGGCCCGAGTTCGGGGCGGGCGAGGCGTTCGCGCCAGTAGGCGGTGTTCGATTCGTCGTAGGCGTAAACGGCTTTGTCGATGCCGCCGTGGACCGAGAGATCGGACTGGACGTCGCCTGCGAGGCCGAGGGGGCCGACCGCGACGGGACCGGCGACGGGCTGCTTGTAGATGCTGGTGCGCAGGGGCCGAGCCTGCCATTCGACTGTGCGCGGCTGGCCGACACTGATCGCGACGAGCGCCGCGCCGTGCGCGCCTGCACCGGGGCTTCCCATCCGAGCAGCATACGCGATGCGCACTATTCTCCGCGACGAGGAGGCCATGGCGATGCGGAACGGAGGGGAGATCGTATTCGTCGCGGTCGGCGCGAATCTCGGCGATCGCGAGGCGACCTTTGCGGCCGTCGTGCGCGCGCTCGAGCTGGAGTCGGATCTCCTGCTGCTCGGGGCGTCGACGGTCTACGAGACGGATCCGATTGGACCAGCGGGTCAGGGCGCGTATCTCAACGCCGTGCTCGGCCTGCGCAGCTGGCTCGCGCCCCTCGAGCTGCTGCGCCGGTTACAGGCGATCGAAGCCGCCCTCGGTCGGGATCGCGCACGTCCGGTGCAGCGCTGGGGCCCGCGCACCATCGACCTCGATCTTCTCTTCTATGGCGATCGTTGCATCGATCTGCCCGACCTCACGGTCCCCCATCCCCGTGTCCACGAGCGCACCTTCGTGCTGATGCCGCTGGCCGAGCTCGCGCCGTCCCTGGTGCATCCCCGGCTCGGGGCGACGATCGAAGAGATCGCCCTCGCTCTGATCGAGACTCTCCACGCGGAGAGTGTGCGACCCTGGCGGCGTCCGGCCGGTTGGCCCGGCGCGCTTTCCGAGGCGGGCTTCGGCGGCTAGCCGGGCGCTCTATGCTGGTTGAATGGCCATCGTCGCGATCAGCATCTCACCGGTCGGTGTCGGAGTCTCGGTCTCGAAATTCGTCGCAGCGGCGATCGCGGTGCTCGCAGCCCAGGATCGCGTTCGCTGGCAGCTCGACTCGATGTTCACGACGCTCGAGGGCGACCCGGCCGACCTTTTTCCCGTGATCGCCGCCATGCAAGAGGCGGTCTTCGCCGCTGGCGCCGTCCGGGTCGGCACCGTCATCAAAATGGACGAGCGCCGCGATCGGGCAGAGATCCACATGGAGGACAAGGTCCGATCCGTGGAGCACGAGCTCAGCGCCCGTCGAAAGAGGTCGCCGCAATAACCGACCATCTGAATCGGGAAATTGCCGATCCGACCCGTCTGTAGTACTCAAAAAAATTCCGCTGAAGACCGATCTGGTTGGCCTGAAGAAGTCCGCTGGAATCTCGATCGGTCGAGGAGCCCCCCTGATGGCCCTGGTCGCAGTCGATGCCCTGGCTGAAAAGCCTTTTGCCGACGAGGTCTTGAACCTGATCCGTCGCGACGGGGTGGAGTCCTGGGGTGCAGAAGAGATTCTGACTTGGGCAGTCAAGAGATTTCATCCGCGGCTTACGCTCTCGTCTTCTTTCGGGGCGCCTGAGGGCATGATCCTGATCGACATGCTGCACGCGATCGATCCGACATCCCGGATCTTCGTGCTCGATACCGGCCGCCTCCACTCCGCGACCTACGACCTGATCGACCGCGTTCGCGACCGCTACGACAAGCAGGTGGAGGTCGTATTCCCGGATGCCGGCGAGGTCCAGGCGCTGGTGCGGGCGAAGGGGATGAACTCTTTCTACGAGTCGGTCGAGAATCGCAAGCAGTGCTGCAAGATCCGCAAAGTCCTCCCGCTGCGGCGTTATCTCGCGGACTTCGATGCCTACGCGACGGGGCTCCGCCGGGAGCAGAACCTGAATCGGGCCGAGACGCGAAAGCTCGCGATCGATCCGGGGATGGGCGGCATCGTGAAGCTCGCGCCGCTCGCGGACTGGACCCATGAGCAGGTGCTCGCATACGTGGGCGAGCACCGGGTTCCGATCAACCGGCTTCATCAGCAGGGCTATCCGTCGGTAGGCTGCGAGCCCTGCACCCGCGCCATCAGCCCCGGAGACGACCCGCGAGCCGGGCGCTGGTGGTGGGAGAACGACGGGGTCAAGGAGTGCGGCATCCACGTCCAATCCGAGGCGGACGGGTCGGGCATCTAGCGCTGGCGCATGCAGGGCGCGGCCCCTGCCCTTCTTCGCGGACTTCGCAGTGATAGTGATGCCCGTCCTCAAGGCGTTTCGCTTGCTGGCCGATGGCGTCCAACAGGGCAGTTGCCGCTGCGACGCGCAGTCGCGTGAGCGCGGCCGACGTCCTTCGCGAGGTGAAGACGGAATGAGCAGCAGGACGGGAGCCTGGAAGCGACTCGGCAATATCGCGGGCTTGGCGGTCGTCGTGGCCGCCCTTGCGCTGCTCTCGCCGGGCGTGCGCACGGTGCGAGCGGGAGACGAGCCGCGGCTGAGTATCGATCCGGAGCTCGCGGCGGTGGCGCAAACGCGAACGGGTCCCAAGGCCGCCCCGGCTGCTCTGGCCCCCTCGGCGGCGCCTCCGAATGCGGCCGGCGCGTCTCCGACGCCGCCCTCCCACCCCAGCGTCCCGGTCGCCGACGTCGAGAATGCGCAACGTCCCGGTGTGTCGGGGGTCGAGATCCAGCCGGGCATCGTCGTGCTCAACACGCGCGGCTACAACTACGGCCCGCCCCCGACCCCGCTCGAGCCCGCCGCCCTCGAACAGGAAGCCGCGCCCCGCTGAGCCCTTTGGCTGGGCTACGTTCGGCGCGCTCTTCACCAGACCGGTGGACCCGCCGCGATCGCCGCCCGTGCGCTCCGGGCGCCACCGACGGGATCGAGGTGCCGGGCAGGCCGCGTTCCGGACGCGGACCCGATCGCGAAAGGCGCGGGCTCGATGCATCCCGACACGACGAGATGGACGCGGCAGCTGACGGGCACCGCCGCCGCCGTCTGGGCGCTGCTCGGCATCGGTCTCTCCGTATTCGTGCTCGTCTCGCCGCAAACCGGCCCCCATCTGCCGGTGCGCACCTCGATCATCGCCGGCAGTCCGATCGTGCACGCCATGAGCGAGGCGGCGGCCAGGGGCGGCATCGAGGAGGGCGATCGGCTCCTCAGCGTCGACGGCGTTCCGGCGCTCGAGAGCCTGTGGCGGCCGAAGCTCGCAACCGGCGTCGTCGCTGAATACCGACTGCGAAAGCCCGATGGCTCGCTCCTCTCGGTTCCGCTCTTGCCTGTCTCAGCGGACGAGGTCGAGAAGCCCTCCGACGTGCTGCTCCATCTGGGGCTCTTGCTCGTGAGCGCTCTCTATCTCGCGGTCGCGCTCGGCGTCTGGTGGTCACGCCAGGCCTCGCCCGAGTCGTGGGCGCTCTTGCTCTACTGCTCGACGATGTCGGTGCTCATCTCGAGCGCGATTCGCGTCGACATCATTCCCTGGGCACCGACCCGTGTGCTCGCGACGCTCCCCTTCCTCGGCGCCACGACCTTCCATCTTTTCACGACCTTCCCGATCGAGCCGCACTGGGTCGCAAAGCGGCGCCGGATCCGTTTGATTCCGTACGCGATCGCGAGCGTGATCCTGCTCGCGATCGTCTCGCAATCGGCGATGGGCATCCCGCCGACCTGGATCGCCACCGCGGCCTTCGTCTTCGGAATCGGGGCCTCGCTCGGATCGCTGGCGATCCTCGGCGCAAGCCGCCGCCAGGCGCAGCAGGCGGGGATCGGTGACCGGGCGGATCTGATGCTGGTCGCCGGCATCGTGAGCCTCTTGCCGGCGCTGCTCGCGCTGCTCGGCGAGTGGCTCGTGCCGAGCTCGTTGCCCTGGTATGTCGCGCTCTTGTGGGTCGGCTTCTTTCCCGTGGCGGTTGGCTACGGGATGGTGCGCAAGCAGCTCTTCGAGTTCCGGTTGGCGGCGCGCTCCTCCGCGGCCTACGGCGCCGCAACCCTCGCGATCACGGGCGTCTTCGCATTCATGATCGCCTTCGCCGACGAGCTCGTTGCACGCTACGGCGTGAACGTCCGCAGCGTGCAGATCGTGCTGCTCTTCCTCGCGATCCTGGCGTTCAATCCGGTGCGCGAGCGGATGCAGCGGCTCGTCGACAATTTCTTCGACCGCGACCGCTCGCGCTATCGGCAGGCGGTGCGCGAGATCTCCGAGGCGATGGTCTCGATGCTTTCGATGAGCGAAATCGGGGATCGAATCCTCGTGGCGCTGACGGACACGATGGGTGTGTCCCGGGCGATGGTAATGTTATTCGACGAACGCGACCGAGTGCTGCGCGCGTTGGCCTGGCGCGGCGATTGGGAACAGACGGAGATCGAAGCCGAGATTCCCTCCGACCACCCCGTCTGGAAGCATCTCTGGATGCGCCGCGAGGAGCTCTCGCGCGCCGATTTCGACGACGACCCGGACCCCGATCACCGAGAGAGCTGCTGGGACATCTACGACTCGCTCGAGATCGAGCTGCTCGTCCCGATCCTGTTCGGCGTCGATCTGCTCGGCGTGATCGCAGTCGGACGCAAGCTCTCCGGCGAGCGGCTCGCCGCCGACGATCGACAGCTCTTGCGCACGCTCGCCAACCAGAGCTCGATCGCGATCGAGAACGCCAAGGCATTCGACGAGATCGCGAAGCTGAACGAGAGCCTCGAGGCGCGCGTCGAGGAACGGACGCGCGAGCTGCGCGAGATCCAGATGCAGCTCATGCAGAGCGAGAAGCTGAAGAGCCTGGGCCAGCTCGTCGCCGGAGTGGCCCACGAGCTCAACAATCCGATCGGATTCGTCCACGCGAATCTCCAGCTCCTCGACGAATACATCGAGAAGCTCGTGCGAGCCGAGGAGGCCGGTGAGGACTCGACCCGCGTCCGGGATGCCATTACGAAGCTCTTGAAGCGAAGTCGCGAGGGGACCGAGCGCGTCAAGAAGATCGTGCAGGACCTGCGAACCTTCTCGCGCATGGACCAGGCGGATCTGCAGTCGGCCCAGCTCTGCGACGAGATCGATCGCACGATTGCGCTGATGGAGCCGCGCTTCAAAGGATCGATCGAGGTCGTGCGCGAATACCAGCCGCTGCCCGAGGTCCGATGCTATCCGGGACAGCTGAACCAGGTTTTCCTGAACCTGCTGATGAACGCCTGCGACGTACTCGAGAACGGCGGCAAGATCATCGTTCGGACCGAGCCGATGGAATTCGGCGTCCGGATCGAGTTCGAGGACACTGGCCCGGGCATTCCCGAGCCGATCCGCTCGCGGATCTTCGACCCGTTCTTCACGACCAAGGAGGTCGGCAAAGGGACGGGTCTCGGACTCTCGCTCTCGCACGGCATCATCGAGCGCCATGGGGGTAGGCTCCAGGTCGTGTCGCGACCCGGCCGGGGCGCCATCTTCCAGATCGAGCTGCCGCTCGTCGCGCCGGACCAGGGGGGCGAAGAGAACCTCGCTACGAACAAGGCCGAGCGCCGGCCGTGAAGGGGAGACAAAAATGAAGCTCGGCATCATCGCGGGTTATTCGCCCGCCACGATGAGCGTTCCGATCGACCTGATTCGGGAGGCTGAGGCGATGGGTTATGCCTCGGTCTGGACCGCCGAAGCCTACGGCTCGGATGCTGTCTCTCCCGCGGCCTGGATTCTCGCGCAGACCACGAAGATCCAGGTCGGGACGGCGATCATGCAAATGCCCGGTCGCACCCCGGCGATGACCGCGATGACGGCAATGACGCTCTACGCCCTCTCGGGCGGGCGCTTCGTGCTGGGCCTCGGGCCGTCGGGTCCGCAGGTCGTCGAGGGCTGGCACGGTGTTGCCTACGGCCGCCCGCTCACGCGCACGAAGGAATACGTCTCGATCATCCGCAAGATCGTCGAGCGAAAGGAGCCCGTCGTGCACGACGGCTTCCACTACCAGATCCCCTATCACGGCCCCGACTCGAGCGGCCTCGGCAAGCCTCTGAAGAGCATTCTTCACGGTGACCCCGCGCTGCGGATCTACACCGCCTCGATCTCGCCAGCCGGCGTGGCCTGTGCGGCGGAGGTCGCCGACGGCGTCTTCCCCGTATGGATGAATCCCGAGCGCTTCGAGATTTTCGAGACCGCGCTCGCCGAAGGATTCGCGAAGGCGGGCGGCGGCAAGTCGCTCGCGAGCTTCGAGATCGCCCCATTCTGCACCGTCGTCCTCGGCGACGACGTCGAGAAGTGTCGGCTCCCTGTCAAGGCGTACCTCGCGCTCTACATCGGCGGCATGGGCGCGCGCGGCAAGAACTTCTACAACGACTACGCGAAGCGAATGGGATTCGAGGCCGCGGCGGTGAAGATCCAGGATCTCTATCTCGACGGAAAGAAGAACGAGGCAATCGCCGCCGTGCCCGATGCGTTGGTCGACCAGGTCGCATTGATCGGGCCTGCGGATCGCATCCGCGACCGGCTGGCCGCCTGGAAGGAAGCGGGTCGCAAGCGGCACGTCGGTTCGCTGCTCGCCGGCACCGGCGACATCCGGGCGCTTCGGATCCTCGCCGAGGAGATCCTCTGAGCCCGGAGCAGATCGATCAGGAAAGAGCGCTTTGCGGGAGCGGCGGGAGCAGCGGGAGCATGAGTCGCTCGTCCGTCTCACAGTGCTTTCGGACCTGACGCAAGGTCGTGTCGACGTATTCGATCAAGATTCGCTGCACGTCCAGGCGCGGCACGAGCTCGCTGATCACCGCGATCGAGTTGCTCGCCACGAGCTTCATTCCGAGGCGTGTGTGCGGTCCGCTCGGATCCCGCTCCTCGTGCACCGTGATCACCTGATCGAAATGCATCGACCCGATCGAGATGCGGCCGACGAGCCGCTCGTGCCCATCCTGGCGGTGGACCTCGTCGACCATCACGAGGGGAATGCCTGCCAGTCTGAATCGCCAGGCGGTACGCCGGATCGCGTTGGCGTGGAGATTGGATCGAGCACTTCGGTTCGAAGGTCGGCCCCGCACGCGGGGCTTCGGAAGCTGGATCTCGCCCAGGATTCGATCGTCCCAGAGCGGGCGCTCCGTGGCATCGACGATTGCGCGCCAGACGCGAACGCCTTCCGCATCGATCGTCGCCGTGAGAGCCACCGTGATCAACGTCTAGACCACTCCCTCACCCGGGAGCATGCGCCGTCGTCCTGACGAGTGCAATGGTCGGCCCATCGACCATCGCGTCCGTTCGCCTCGAGCGCTATTCGGCTGCGGTCCAGACGGCAGCGCGGTTGCGTCCACCCTGTTTGGCGCGGTAGAGCACGTGGTCGGCGCGCTCGACGACACCGTCCCATGTCAGCGCCTCGGCAGTTCCATCGGCGGCGACATCGGTACATCCCAGGGACACGGTGACGTAAGCGGCGGTCGGTGACGCCGGGTGCGGAATCGCCCGAGCCGTGACGGCGTCCCGAACGCGGTCCGTGACGAGTCGAGCCCCTTCCACGGTGGTCTCGGGGAGCAGGATGAGGAACTCCTCGCCCCCGTAGCGGTAGATGGAATCGGCTGAGCGAATCGCGTCGCGGATCGTCGAGGCGATGCTGCGGATGACCTCGTCGCCGGCCAGATGTCCCTGGGTGTCGTTGTAGAGCTTGAAGTGGTCGATGTCGAGGATGATGACGGCGTAGATGTTTGCGTAGCGACGGGCCAGCGAGTGGAGCTCTTCGATCCGCTCCGACATCGCGCGGCGATTGAGAAGACCCGTCAGGCTGTCCTGGCGAGTGAGCTCCTGTAGCCGCGCGTTCGCCGTCTGCAGCTCCGACGTGCGCGCCTCGACCGCCGCCTCTAGATCGCGTCCCCGCCGCTCGAGGGCTGCGTTCGTGGCATTCTGGAGCTCGCCGATGTTCACGATGCCCGAGAGCTGGTCCTGTCGTCGACGATGGGGACCCGCCGGAAGCCCCGCTCCTTCATGATGCGGAAGACTTCGCCCATTTCCGCCGTCTCCGGGAGCGTGTGGATCGGAGAGGCCATGATGTCGCCCGCTCGGGCTTCTCGCTGGTCGATGCCCGAAAAAGCCCTGGAGAGGACGACGATCACGTCTCGTTCGGTAATCACACCAATCGGTGTCCCTTCGTCGCACACCACGAAGGCGCTCTGGACTTCAGACTCCATCCGGCGCACGACCTCACGCAGGGGTGTGCCGGCCCCTCCGGAGAGCACTCCGCGATTCATGAACTGGGAGATGGGCTGGTCGATCATCAGAGAGCTACGCGACCCGGGCGCCGCTCCTCTCATCGCCGGGTCCGCTTTGTTCTTGAGTCCAGAAGCGCAGGGATGCTAGTCGGTGGCCTGGCGCGGCGGGCCTGCCGGAGCCGAGTCGGGGACCCGGGCGAGGAAATCCTCGATCGCCACGAGCAGTCGATCCGGCTGATCGACCAGCACGTGGTGTCCCGAATCGGCGATCTCGAGGAAGCGGGCCGAGGAGACCTCGGCGACGAACGCCTCGGCCGCGCCCGGGGTGAGGAGCGTGCTCTCGCTCCCCCGGACCAGGAGCGTCGGGCAGCGGACCTGGCCGAGATCGGGACGGGGCCGGCTCGGGAGGCCGAACCAGCCCGGATCGAACTTGTAGCCGAAGCGACCATTGCTCTCTTCGCGCACCGACCAGGCGCCGATTTCGGCCCGCAGAACCTCGCTCGCATGGCTCGACTCGGGGAGGAAGCGAAAACGGTCGATCGCCTCCTGCCGCGATCGATAGGTTCGCCGCAGGGAGAGGGCGAGACGCGCCCGGCGTCCGGTCTCGGGGCTGCCGCCCCGGGCCAGGTCGAGCAGGACGAGGGCCCGGGTGGCGGCGAAGCGGCTGGCGTGGTCGAGGGCGACGGCGGCGCCGAGCGAGTGGCCGATCAGGATCAAGTCTGCGCGCGCGAGCCAGGCCACGAGATCCTCGAGATCGTCGTTGAAGGCACCCACATGGCGGGATGCGGGGTATTCGGAATCGCCGTGGCCCCGGAAATCTAGGGCGTAGACGGG
The DNA here is from genome assembly GCA_031400655.1 of Deltaproteobacteria bacterium. Lineage (GTDB taxonomy): Bacteria > Myxococcota_A > UBA9160 > UBA9160 > UBA4427 > UBA4427. The sequence goes on from JANNQH010000035.1 coordinate 12,653, forward strand.
TCGGCTCGTCGAAAGCCGGGTCGCGAGGTGGTCCCACCAATGCGCGTTGGCGCCGCCGCCGTGGAGTAGGACGATCGGGGCGCCGCCTTGCGTGGAGCCCGATTCGTCGCCCCATGCGAGCAGATGGAGGCGAGCGCCGTCGCGTGATTCGAAGAAATGCGAACGCGGGATTCGGTGCATGTGGGCGCTTTACTCGCTGGGAAGCGGGCGGACGGCGAAATTTCCGGATGGAGCCGATCCCGCCAATTTGCGCTCTGGCCCCCGAATTCGGAGCTTTTCAGCGCGCGGCAGGATACGAAATTCCGTTTCAGAACCAAATGGATGGCGTGCGCGGCCGAGATTCAACTTCCGGTCGTCTCGGTGGCTCCGGCTAAACGCGCGAGTTTGCCATTTCCAGGCC
>JANNQH010000036.1:0-4570 GCA_031400655.1 Deltaproteobacteria bacterium
GTCGTCGGCTTGCGAAGCCGCTCGAAGGCCCCCGGCAGCGCCTCCAGCGGGATCCGATCGGTCACCATCGGCAGCGGATCGAGGCGCCCCGCCTCGAGCATCGCGAGGGTCAGCTCGTAGTCCTGGCGGCGGTAGTACGAACAGAACTGGAGCGTCAGCTCCTTCGCCCCGAAAAGGAGGGGCATGTAGCTGTCCATCGCCATGCACATCCCCGCCGACAGGATCTTCGCCCCCCGCGGCGCGATCTGCGCGATCTGCTGGACCACCCCCGGCCGCCCGACGCACTCGAACGCGAGCTTCGGCGCATGCCCCGTCGCTCGCTCGAAAGCCGGCAGCAATTCCTCCTTCGAAGGATCGATGAGGTCCGTCGCCCCGAATTTTGCCGCCAGCTCGCGGCGGTGTGCTGCCGGATCGCTGACGACGACCTTGCGTGCACCGAGGATCTTCGCCCAGACGGCGACGGCGAGACCGACCGGCCCAGCGCCCACGACGAGGACGTCCTCCCCCGATGCGAGCCCCGCCACATCGACCGCATGCAGGCCAACCGCCAGCGGCTCGACCATCGCCCCGTCCGCGCTCGCGACGCAGTCGGGCAACCGAAAGGTCATTCGCTCGCCGCCCAGGGCGTACTCCGCATAACCCCCGCCGATCTCGCCGAAGCCCGTGACCCGGAGCTTCTTGCAGCCCATCACGTCGCCCGACAGGCACGCGAGGCAGCTCCCGCAGCTGATCCCCGGCATCGTGCAGACCCGGTCGCCCTCGCGCCACGGCCCGTGCGACCCCTTCGCATCCTTACCGACCGCAACGATCTCACCGGCGAACTCGTGCCCCATGACCGAGCCCCGCTTCACCGCGCCCCCGAGCTCCGTCACGTGCAGATCCGAGCCGCAGATCCCGCAGCCCTTCACGCGCAACAGCACCTCACCCGGCCCCGGCGTCGGGTCCGGCACGGTCATCACCTCCATGGGCTTCCCCGACTCGATGAAACAGGCGGCGCGCATCGCGGATCCTCCTCCGATAGATGGACAGATGGGTGAAAAGTGGGTGAACGGATTGGCTGGCTGGCCCGGACGAGCGTATCACGCGGAGCTGCGCTGGAGGGGGCGACGTGTCTCGACGGGCGACGTTCCGTATCGTCGCTCGATGTCCAGCCTCCTGAAGCTTTCCGTCGTCGAACAATCCCCGCTCCGCAAAGGCGGAACAGGCGCCGACGCCCTGCGCGAAAGCGTGGAGCTGGCCGTCGCCTGCGAGGCCTGGGGCTACGAGCGCTTCTGGCTGGCCGAGCACCACAACATCGCCGGCATCGCGAGCACGAGCCCCGAGATCATGATCGGCCAGGTCGCCGCGGCGACGCGCACGCTCCGCGTCGGGTCCGGCGGCGTCATGCTCCCGCACTACAGCGCCTTCAAGGTGGCCGAGAATTTCCGATTGCTCGAGACGCTCTTCCCAGGGCGGATCGACCTCGGGCTCGGCCGCGCCCCGGGCGGCGACCAACGGACCCTGATGGCCCTCGCCCATCCCGGGCGACCGAAGGACGTGCGCGCCTATCCCGAGCAGGTCGACGACCTGATCGGATTCCTCGCCGACGATCTCCCCCCTGGCCATCCCTTTGCCGGCATGCGTGTCGGGCCACCGGGCGCCGGCATGCCCGAGGTCTGGCTACTCGGTTCGGGCGTCGACTCGGCGATGCTCGCCGCGGACCGCGGCCTGCCCTTCAGCTACGCCCATTTCTTCGGCAACTCGAGCCAGGGCCCGGCGATCGCCGAACACTACCGGCGCCATTTCCAGCCCTCGGCCCTCTGCCCCGTGCCGCGCGTCCACGTCGCGGTCCAGGTGTTATGCGCGGACACGAAAGAGCAAGCCGAGTGGCACGCCTCGAGCATGAAGCTCGGCCGCATCCAGATGGCGCGCAATCAGGGCGGGAGCGGAATCGTCTCGCCCGAGGAAGCCGCCCAGCATGTCTTCACGCCCGAGGAGGAAGCGTTCCTCGCCCACTCCGGCATGCGCGCCTCGGTCGGTGATCCGGCGAGCGTCGTCGCCGAGCTCGAGGAGATCGCCGAGCGCTACGGGACGGACGAGCTCGGAGTCGTGACCATCTGTTACGACTTCAAGGCGCGGCTGAGGTCCTTCGAGCTGGTGGCCGAGCACGGCCTCGCCCCGCTCGGCCCGAATCGCTGACGCGCGATGCGCGATGAGCACTGGATCGGCTCGCTGACGATTGGAACGGGCTGGGCGATCTTCGTCGGCACGCCCGGAGAGAGCAGCGAGCACACCCACCACGCTTGGCAGCTCTGCGTCGCGAGCGAAACGCCCTTCGATCTGGCGATCGCCGGCTCGGTCCCCCGTCGCGTCCTCGCCGCTGCGATCCCGAACGGTCGACCGCACGCGGTGTCCTGGGGCCGGAGTCCGGGCGCGCTGGTCTACGTCGAGCCCGAGAGCAACGCGGGCCGCGCGCTTGCAGCCACTCTCGGCGAATCCGGCGGCGCCGTCGTTCCGAACGTCGATCTCACGCCGGTGCAGACGGCTCTTCGCGCCCACGCAACTCACCGCGGCCCGATCCCGGCGGCCCCAGCGCGCTCGCTTCGCGACGCATGTCTAGCCCTGTGGCTGACCGATCGAGATGCGCCCCTGCCGACCAGCGATCCTCGCGTCGCCGCCGTCTGCGAGCGCATCCGGACACTGATCGGCGAGCAGCGCCTGCCCGCGCGCGACCTGGCCCGCTCGGTCGGCCTGTCCCCGAGCCGCCTGGCCGCGATCTTCCGCACACAGGCGGGAATCGCCATGCGGCCCTTCATTCTGTGGACGCGCCTCGAGCGTGCAATCGCCGTGCTGGCCGGCGGCCGCTCCGCGACCGATGCCGCCCTCGAAGCCGGATTCTCCGACGCCGCCCACCTCGCCCGCACGTTTCGCCGCATGTTCGGGACGTCGATTTCTCGCGGCCTGGGACAGCTCGAAATCGAGCTCGCCGGGCCCTGAGCGACCAGGGCGCTCACGTATCCGGTCGATTCGTTCAAGCGCATGCCGCTCCATGGCCGCGATCCTCTCGCCACTCGTACCCGGGAGGTCCGCCATGTCCCTGCTTCGACTCGTCCTGCGTTTCGGCTACGTGCCCGCTTTTGCGATCGGCTTCGGAGGCGCCGCGCTCCACGGCGTGGCCGCCGGCTGGGGCATCGAGCGCCTCGCCGCGCTCCTGCTCGGTGCGATCGCCGTCTCGCTTGTCGCCGAGCGGATCGCGCCCTACTCCGAAGCCTGGAATCGCGCTCGGGGAGACCACCTGCGAGACACGCTTCATGTGCTCGTGAACGAATCGCTGGTCATGGCGTCGATCGCCAGCCTACCGCTGCTGGCCCGGGCGCTGGGAACCGACGCGAGCGGGCTCTGGCCTCGACAATGGCCATTCCCAGGCCAGGTCCTCGCCGCGCTTCTCGTCTTCGACCTCGGCATCACCCTCGCCCATTTCGCGAGCCATCGGGTCGCGTGGCTCTGGCGATTCCACGCCGTGCACCACAGCGTCGAGCGCATGTACGGCGTGAACGGGATCCTGAAACACCCCGTCCACCAGGCGATCGAGATGATCGCGGGCACGGCACCTCTCGTCGCGATCGGATTGCCGCTCGAAGTCGCGAAGGCACTCGCACTGCTGACCGCGCTGCAGCTCCTGCTCCAACATTCGAACGTCGACTCGAACACGGGCTTCCTGCGCCGCTGGTTCGCCGGCTCGGAGCTCCACCGTTTGCATCATCGAAAAGAGCCGGGACGGGGCGACGTGAACTTCGGACTGTTCACGACACTCGGGGACCGCCTGCTCGGGACGCTTGACGGAGAGCTCGGAACGCGACTCGGCTCGGACGATCTCGGGATCCAGGCCGAGCCCGACTATCCCGCCGGTTATGCCGCCCAACTCGCGCGACCGTTTCGAGCTCCGTGACGAGACCCGTTCCGATCGCCGCCTGCAGTCAGTCCTTGTATTTGTGCATCACCGGCGCGCCGCCGATGAACGCGCCCAGCGCCTTGCCGACGTCGGCCATCGTCGGGCTCTTCATGTGCGCGTCGAGGTCGGCGTCGGAGGCCCAGCTCTCGACCATCACGAAGCGGCTTTCGTCGTCGACGCTCTGGAACAGGTCGTACATCTCGCAGCCCTTGTCCTCGCGCTTCACGCGGGCGAGCGCCGGCTTCGCGGCGACCTTGAACTCGGCGGCCTTCCCGGCCTGGACGGAGAGCTGAACGGTCAGTCGGACGGACATCGGGGATTCCTTCTCATGCGATCGGTCCGGACTCGCGGCGCGGGGGTCTCCCGGGGCTCGGATCCGGTGGAGCGCCCGACGGTAACCCGTCGAAGTGGGGCTCGCCGCCGCGCTGAACGCGCATCCGCCGCGCGGCAGAGCCCCCCCCGGCGAGGTATGCTCAGAAAGTTCCCGGCCCGGAGTGCCAACCCACCGGCGCGTCCAGTGAAAACCAGTGAGAAGAGAGGCAGAGCGAACGTCATGACCCAGTTGAAGGGAACAATTCCGACCGGCGGCCTCGAAGGCATGGCATTCCTCGTGACCGGCGGGGGCACCGGAATCGGCGC
>JANNQH010000037.1:0-1751 GCA_031400655.1 Deltaproteobacteria bacterium
CCAGATGTGGTTCAAGCGGATCATGTTCGATCGCTCGTTTCTCGGAACCCCGGAACAGCACCGCGAGCGCTCGGCGCGCCTGGGAGGTTGGTAGGCCATGGATCTGACTTACAGCGCCGCGCACGAGGCGTTCCGCGAAAAGGTGAGAGGGTTCTTGCGGGGCTGGCCACTGCAGGGCGCGGAGGCGAAGCTGCCCCAGGTCGAGCAGGAGACGATCTTCCGCCGCCGCGGCGTCGACGCGGGCTTCGTCTACCGCCAGGTCCCCAAGCGCTATGGCGGCTCCGAGCAGCCGAAGGACGCGATCGAGGACCAGATCATCCAGCAGGAGTTCTATCGCGTCGGGGCGCCGCGCGATCTCAGCTCCCAGGGCGCGGGTATGCTGGTCCCGACGCTGCTCGAGTTCGGGACCGAGGAGCAGAAGGCGCGCTACATCGCGCCGGCGCTGCGTGGCGAAGAGAACTGGTGTCAGGGCTACAGCGAGCCGGGCTCGGGGAGCGATCTCGCGTCGCTTCAGTGTCAGGCGCGGCTCGAAGGCGACGAATGGGTGCTCAAGGGCCAGAAGATCTGGACCAGCGCCGCCCAGCGCGCACACATGATGTTCGGGCTCTTCCGGACGGAGCCGAATGCGAAGAAGCACGAGGGCATTTCGTACCTGCTCGTCCCGATGCAGACGAAGGGGATCGAGGTTCGCCCGCTGCGCGAGATGACCGGCGGCTACGAGTTCAACGAGGTCTTCTTCGACGACGCGCGGATTCCGGCGGGCAACATCGTCGCCTCGCGTGGCCAGGGCTGGCAGGTTTCGCGCGCGACCCTCGTCCACGAGCGCAACCTGATCGGAAATCCAAACTTGATGCGCGAAGCCTTTCAGGACCTCGTCGACCTCGCCCGCGCGCGTCAGCGAAACGGTCGTCCAGCGCTCGAGGACCCGGGAATTCGCCAGCGGCTCGCCGAGATCGAGGGCTATGTCCGCGCCAGCGAAACTTCGAATCTGCGGCAGTTCAGCGCAGCGCAGCGCGGGGAGATGGCGAAGGTCATGCGGCCCGTCATGATGAACAAGGTCTTCTCGACCGACACCGTGCAGAAGATCGCCCGCTGCGCCTACGACCTGATCGGGGCCGACGGCGTTCTCGCTCCGCGAGAGGAAGAGCTGCATATCTGGGGCCGGCGTTCGACGGCGACCGGCTGGGTGCTCCAGTACATCTTCTCGATGGGTCCGGCGATCGCGGGCGGCGCGACCAACATCCAGCTCAACATCATCGGCGAGCGCGGCTACGGGCTGCCCCGGGATCTGCACCGGGGTCGCTAGCGTCCTGACTTGGGAAGCTCGCCTTCGGACCGGGCGAAAGACCGCGCTGGCCCCCCGGCGCTCAAGGCGATTGGGGCGGCGGCCGATCGGGTGGCCATGGAAGCCTATCTGTCGAAGGCCTGTTGGCGTGCCGGCACGAAGCTCGTGGCAGGCCTCACCGTGCTGGGCGCGCTGGTCGGGATTCGCATCGTGACGGCGACGCCGACCGGTGTCGAAGGCGAGATCGCCGAGCTCGCGCGCTTCGAGGTGGAGCAGGCTTCGGGCGCTGCATCGGACGCCGAGCCGGGTCACGCCGGCTCGCTGTCGGATGCAGGCGAGGCCGCCCGGGAACAGGGCGATCTCGACCGGATGGTCCGTTGTGTCCTGGGTGGCAGCCTGCAGTTCATGCGCGCCGCCGACTGTGCGACACGGGGCGGCGAGCTCGAAGAGCTTCCGCCGCCCGAGC
>JANNQH010000038.1:0-12203 GCA_031400655.1 Deltaproteobacteria bacterium
GGGCGTCCCGCCGATGCAGGCCGCGTCGATCGGAACCGATCGCATCGGGCTCGCCGTCATCGCCGCGACCGCGTCGGTGCTCGCGGTCTTCCTCCCGATCGCCTTCCTGCAGGGCATGATCGGCCGCTTCTTCTTCGAGTATGGTCTCGCGATCTCTTTCTCCGTGATGGTGTCGCTGCTGGTCGCGGTCACCGTGACACCGATGCTCTGCGCCCGGGTCCTGCGCCGCGAAGAACATCACGGCGGCATTTTTCTCTGGCTCGAAAACGTCTACACCGGGCTCGAGAGCTGGTACGGCCGCACGCTCGAGCTCTCCCTTCGCCACCGGCTCTGGGTCGTCGCGCTCACGCTGTTCGCGATCTTTCTCGGCGGGCTCGTTGCGCGGGGTGTCCCGATGGAGTTCGCGCCCAAGGCCGACCGCAGCGAATTCGAAGGCGTCGTCGAGCTGCCGCTCGGCACCGGCGTCACGGAAGCCAAAGAGATCGCCCATCGCGTGGGCGGCGCGCTCGCCGCGAGCGAGGGCGTCCGACGCAACTTCGTCACCGTCGGCGGCGGCGCTCGGTCGCGCGTGAGCGAGATCAGCCTGTTCGCGGAGACGGTGCCGAAGCAGCAACGCAGCGAGACGCAGTTCGAGATCATGGCGCGGGCACGGGAGGCCGTGCGCGCCGCCGCCCCCGGCGCGAAGCAGATCAACGTGAACGAGGTGTCCTTCATCTCGGGAGGCGGCTTCAGCAGCTACAACGTCGAGTACAGCATCCAGGGTCCCGACCTCGACGAGCTCGATCGCATCGCGAACGCCATCGTCTCCCGCATGCGCGAGGACGCGACCTTCGTCGACGTCAAGTCGAGCTTCGAGCGCGGTCGCCCCGAGGTGCAGGTCCTCGTCGATCGCCAGCGCAGCGCGGATCTCGGCGTCCCCGTGCGCACCCTCGCGAGCACGGCGCGCGCCCTGATCGGCGGCGTCGACGTCGCGACCTTCCAGGACCAGGGCAGCCGCTTCGACGTGCGCGTTCGCCTCGAGGAAGACCAGCGCAACGACCTCGCCGACGTGGGCCAGCTGCAGCTGCGCAACGCGAGCGGCGCGCTCGTCGAGCTCGCCAACGTCGCCGAGATTCGGATCGCGAGCGGCCCCTCCGAGATCGAGCGCGAGAACCGCGGACGGCGTGTCACGATCTACGCGAACCTTGCGGGCGAGCTCGCCCTGGGAATCGCCGTCGAGCACCTCGATGCGATCCAGGCCGAGATCCCGCTGCCGCCGGGCTACATCGGAGAGTGGGAGGGTCAGACCGAGCGCATGCAGAGCACGGCGAAGGCGGTGGTGCTCGCGTTCTTCCTGGCGCTGCTCGCGCTCTACATCGTGCTCGCGAGTCAGTTCGAAAGCTTCCTGCAGCCCGCCGTGATCATGCTCTCGGCGCCGCTCTCGTTCGTGGGCGCCTTCGTCGCGCTGCGCCTGACCGGATTGCCGATGAGCATTTTCGCGCAGATCGGACTGATCGCGCTGATGGGCCTCGTGATGAAGAACGGCATCCTGCTCGTGGACTACGCGAATCAGCTGCGACGCGACGGGCTGTCGGCTCGCGAAGCAATTGCGCGGGCGGGACCGGTGCGACTGCGACCGGTGCTGATGACCCAGTTCGCCACGATCGCGGGCATGATTCCGGTCGCCCTGGCCAACAGCGACGGGGCCGAGTTCCGCAATCCGATGGGTGTGCTGGTGATCGGGGGATTGCTCTCGTCGACGGTGCTCACGTTGATCGTGGTGCCGGCGATCTACACCTACGCGGAAGACTTCAGCGCCTGGGCGGCGCGACGCCGGGAGCAGCTCTCGGCGCGGGCTTCGCACGCGCGAGCTGTCGCCCTCGTCCCCTACAACGAGGGCGACGGGGAATCAGCGGTCGCGGACGCGAGCGCGGGCGACCGCTCGCCAGCGAGCTGAGCGCGGCATCGCCCTGGTCACTCGTGCCAGTCGACCAGCCCGAACCAGGCGCTCACCAGCACGAGGCTGCCGAAGCCGATCCGATACCACGCGAACGCGCCAAAATCGTGGGTCGACACATAACGGATCAGCCAGCGGATACAGACGAGCGCGCTCGCAAACGCGAACAGGAGTCCCACGGCGAAAATCGGCAGATTCGCCGCGTGCAGCGCCTCGCGCTGCTTCAAGACCGAATACGCGCCCGCGCCCATCAGGGTCGGGATGCCGAGGTAAAAGCTGAACTCGGTGGCGGCGATGCGCGAGAAGCCGAAGAGCATGCCACCGATGATGGTGGCGCCGGAGCGGCTGGTGCCGGGGATCAGGGCCAAGCACTGCATCAACCCGACTTTTACGGCGTCGAGCATGTTCATGTCGTCGATCTGCTCGACGCGGGCGTGGCGTGCGCCTTCGAGATCGCGCTCGCCGTACCGGGCCCGGTGGCGGCGCTCGACCCAGAGGATGATGAGACCACCGACGATGAAGGACGTGGCGACGGGCACCGGCTTGAACAGATGGCCCTTGACCCAGCTTCCGAATAACAGTCCGAGCACCACGGCCGGCAAGAACGCGATCAGGATGTTGCGCGTGAAGCGCTGGGCGACCGGGTCGTGGCTGAGGCCCATGAGCGTGGCCAGCAGGCGCTCCCGGTACTGCCAGACGACCGCGAGCATGGCGCCGCTCTGAATAGCGATCTCGAAGACCTTGGCAGTCTCGCCGGTGAAATCGAGCAAGGAGCCTGCGAGGATCAGATGACCGGTGGACGAGATCGGCAGGAACTCGGTCAGGCCTTCGACGATGCCCATGATCGCGGCCTTGAACAGCAAGATCAGATCCACAGAGCCCTCCCGGTCACGCTCAGCTCGAGGCCGCGCGCGGCGCCGTCAGCTTCATCGCCAGCACGTAGAGCACACCCACGCCGAAGATCGCGATCAGGATCGGCACCGACTCGGCCTTGACCGCATGGATCAGCGCCTCGGGGTCGCCGAGCAGATCCGGGTGGGCGCGGCCGACCCGGTTTCCGAGCCACGCGAGCACCGAGCACCAGATCGCCGAGCCGACGATCGTCATCAGGCTGAAGCGCAGGAAGTCCATGCGGATGATGCCGGCGGGGATCGAGATCAGGTGTCGGATGACGGGCAGCAGACGCGCGAAGAAGATGCCGCCCGACTCGTAGCGGTGGACGAAGCGCTCGGCGCGGTCGACCTTGGCTTCCGTGATGTGGACCCACTTGCCCCAGTGCAGGACGAGGGCGCGGCCGATCCAGCGCGAGAACCAGTAGGTGATGGCCGAGCCGAGCCACGAGCCGAAGGTGCCGGCGAGGATCACGCCCGCGAGCGACATCTCGCCGTCACCGGCCGTCGCGACGATCGCTGCCGGTGGGATCACGACCTCGCTCGGGACGGGAAAGATCGAGCTCTCCATCGCCATCAACACGATGACGCCGACGTAACCCCAATCCTGTACCCAGCCGAACCAGACGTGGATCAGGTCGTGCAGCATCTCGTTCGGCCTCTCGTTCAGTCTGGGCGCGGTGTAGCGATGGGCGGCGACGCGAGCAATTCCAGCGTCTTTTTATAAGACCGATGCCGCGGCGAAATCGGCCGGATGGAGCTATCCCCCTCGCAGCGGTTGACATCGAATCCGAGCCAGCGTTTAGTACCGAATGTGTTCGTCCCGCCATCGATCGGCAGCCTTCGAATCCCCGAGGGGTCTCGACCGTTACGGGCGCGACACCGGCTCCGCGCCCGGACGGTCATCGCCCGGCATGCACGCAGCGAATCGGCCTCGAGCTCTCCGGAGCCACCCGTTTTCGTTCGTAAAGTGGCGAAAAATCTAGAGTTTTACGATTCACGGGCGCAGCATCTCCGGCCCTGAGGACGACTCGACATGACAAGCCCGATTCGCGATCTGGCCGTGTACTGGGGGCTGGCGTTCACGATCGTCGCCCTGCTGTCGCTCGTCGCGGGCCGCTTGCTACCGAAGTCGATCGGGGGCGCGGCGCGCGACAAGCCCTACGAGTGCGGCGTGTCGGAGCCGGTCCCGACCGAGGCGCGCTGGCCGGTCCGATTTGCGCTCGTGGCGATGCTCTTCCTGGTGTTCGATGTCGAGGCCGTCTTTCTCTTTCCCTGGGCGCTGCTCGTGCGGGAGCTCGGCTGGGGCGGCCTCGGCGCGATGTCGACCTTCTTCGTGGTCCTGGGCGTGGGATACCTCTACGCGCGCGGTCGCCACGCGCTGACCTGGCGTTGATCGGGGGATCCCAATGACACAGACGAGTCCGCCGCAGCTCGCAGTGATTTCGAATCCGCTCGTGGGCCACGACCACACGAAAGACGGCTCGCCGGCCTTCCTGCTGACCCGCCTCGAGGACTGGGGTCGCTCGAACTCCGTCTGGCCGGTGATGATGGGACTGGCCTGCTGCGCGATCGAAATGATGGCGACATCGGCGTCGAGCTTCGACGTGGCGCGCTTCGGCTCCGAGCTGTTCCGCGCGAGCCCCCGCCAGGCGGACCTGATGATTGTCTCGGGCCGGGTGAGCCACAAGATGGTGCCCGTCGTGCTCGAAATCTACGAGCAGATGCCGAATCCGAAATGGGTGATCGCGATGGGGGACTGCGCTTCCTGTGGCGGAGTGTTCAACAATTACGCCATCGTTCAGGGGATCGATCGCGTGGTGCCCGTGGACGTCTACATACCCGGCTGTCCGCCGCGCCCCGAAGCCCTGCTCGATGGAATCATCAAGCTTCAGGAACGCATCCGGAAGGTGCACGGATAGGCGATGACCGTGCTCGAACGACTGACCCAGATGTTTCCCGACGCCGAGCACGGCACGGCGTTGGACGGCAAGGCGTTCGTGTATGTGTCGCCCGCGAATCTGCCCGCAGCCTGTCGCCGGGTGCGCGAGGAGCTCGGCTTCGCGCGCTTCGTGGATCTCACCTGCGCGGACCATCTCGAGCGCGAGGATCGCTTCGACGTCCACGTCCTGTTGTATTCGATGACCGAGCATCTCTGGCTGCGTATCAAGACCCGGACATCCGGCACGCTGCCGACGCTCACGGGCCTGTTAGCCGCCGCAGATTGGTACGAGCGCGAGCTCTGGGACCTGTTCGGCATCGCCTTCGAGGGCCACCCCGACCTGCAACGCCTGCTCACGCCTGACGATTGGGCGTTCCATCCTCTGCGGCGGGACGAGCCCCTCGGCAGCATGCCCGTCGATTTCACGGTGACCCGCGAGCTCTATGACACTTGATGCCCGCGCACAGCTGCAGGTCGCGTCATGAGCCCGTACTCGAACGCGCCAGCCAAGAGCGTCGCGGCGACCGTTTCGCCGACGCTCAAGATCAACATGGGGCCGCAGCACCCGGCGACCCATGGCGTGCTGCGTCTCGAGCTCGAGCTCGACCGCGAGACAGTGATCCGCTGTCGGCCGGTGATCGGCTACCTGCACACGGGCATCGAGAAGACCTGTGAGTCGAAGACCTACGTGCAGGCCCTCACGCTGACCGACCGCCTCGACTACCTGAACCCGCTCGGCAACAACCTGGCCTTCTGCCTGGCGGTCGAGGCGCTCTTCCAGTGCGAGATTCCCGAGCGGGCGCAGATCGGGCGCGTGCTGCTCGCCGAGCTGACGCGCCTCCAGTCCCATCTCGTCTGCGTTGGCTCGGGCGGGATGGACCTCGGCGTGACGAGCCTGTTCCTCTACGCGCTGCGCGCGCGCGAGCAGATCCTCGACCTGTTCGAGTCGCTGACGGGCCAGCGCATGATGACGAGCTTCATCCGCCCCGGCGGCCTCGCGACGGACATGCCCGAGGAATGGCTCGAGCGGACCTACGCCGTGCTCGAAGGGATGCCCGCGCAGCTCGACGACCTCGAGTCGATGGCCACCGACAACCCCTTCTTCAAGCAGCGCACCCAGGGCATCGGCATCGTGTCGGCCCACGACCTGATGGAGCTCGCCGTGACGGGACCGCTGCTGCGCGCCGCGGGCGTCGCCCACGATCTGCGCGTGACGAACCCGTACAGCGGCTACGAGCGCTTCGACGTGAAGGTCTGCACGGCGACGGACGGCGACTGCTACTCGCGCTACAAGGTTCGCGTCGCGGAGATGCGCCACTCGATCGAGCTCTGCAAGCAGGCGATCGAGCGGATGCCCGGGGGCCCCGTCAAGACGAGCGACCGCAAGATCATGCCGCCGCCGAAGGAAGAGCTCGCCCAGTCGATGGAATCCCTGATCCACCATTTCAAGCTGTGGACGGAGGGTATGAAGCCGCCCAAGGGCGAGGCGTACGTCGGCGTCGAGAGCCCGCGCGGGGAGCTCGGGTTCTACATCGTGAGCGACGGCAGCGGCAAGCCGCAGCGCGTGCGCGAGCGTGCCCCTTCCTTCGCAGCCGTCCAGGCGATGTCGAAGATGATGGAAGGCGCCTCGATCGCGGACGCGGTCGCGATCATCGCCAGTGTCGACCCGATCATGGGCGAGGTGGATCGATAGAATCATGCTGTCGCAAGCCACCCGCCAGAAGATCACGGCCGAAGGGCAGCGCTATCCCGAGAAGCGCTCGGCCCTGTTGCCGTCGCTCAAATTCGCGCAGAGCGAGGTCGGCTGGCTGCCGCGGAACGTCGTCGCCGAGGTCGCGGATCTGCTCGGCCTGTCGCATCAGGCAGCGATCGAGATCACCACGTTCTACACGATGCTGCGCAAGCAGGATCCCGGCGGCTGCGTGGTGGACGTGTGCATCCAGCTGCCGTGCGCGCTGCGCGGCGCGGAGGCGGTGTACCGTAAGATCGCCGAGCACCTGGGTGCCGACGGACGGATCGAGCACGGCCATGGCCATGCGGTGGCCGCGGACGGCAGCGCCACGGCGGTCGCGACCGTCGAATGTTTCGGGAGCTGTCACCGCGCCCCGATGTGCCGCGTGAACGACGAGTACTGGGAACATCTCGACGTCAACGACCTCGAAAAGCTGCTCGCACGCGTCGACGAGCTCGCGGCGAGCTATCGCGCGCGAGGTGTAAAGCCATGAGCGCGCCGACGACCCACGGCTCCACAGCCAGCGAATACCAGCCCGTGCTGCTGCGCCATCCCGGCCGCAAGCAGCCGGTCGGCCTCGCCGAGTACCGGGCGGGCGGTGGCTACGACGGCCTCGAGAAGGCCATCAAACAGATGACGCGCGAGCAGGTGATCGACGAGGTCAAGGCCTCGGGCCTGCGCGGGCGGGGCGGGGCGGGCTTTCCGGCGGGCAACAAGTGGAGCTTCGTGCCGAAGGGGCCCGGTGCGAAGTACCTGTGCGTGAACGCGGACGAGAGCGAGCCCGGCACGTTCAAGGACCGCGAGATCATGGAGATCGATCCCCACCTGCTGCTCGAGGGCGTCGCGATCGCGAGCTATGCCATCGGTGCGACCCTCTCCTTCATCTACATCCGCGGCGAATACACCGTCGCCGCCGACCGCCTCGAGGCGGCAATCGAAGAGGCGAAGCAGGGCGGGCTGCTCGGCAAGCGTCTTTTCGGGACCGACTACGAGCTCGACATCCTCGTGTACCGCGGCGCCGGCGCCTACATCTGCGGCGAGGAGACGGCGCTGCTCGAATCACTCGAAGGCAAGCGTCCGATGCCCCGGTCGCGACCGCCGTTCCCGGCGGTGTCCGGGCTGTACGCGAAGCCGACGGTGATCAACAACGTCGAGACGATCGCGAACGTGCCGCATATCATCGCCCGCGGCGCTGCCTGGTATCAGACGATGGGCAGCGCCCCGAACAACACGGGCCCGAAGATCCTGTGTCTGTCGGGCGGCGTGAACCGCCCGGGCAACTACGAGATTGCGCTGGGCTCGATCACGTTGCGGGATCTCGTGTACGGCGAGGGCTACGGCCAGGGCATGCTTCGAAATCGCGCGCTGAAGGCGATCCTGCCCGCCGGCGTCTCGGCGCCGCTGATTCCCGCGGACAAGCTCGACACAAAAATCGACTACGACGGCATCAAGGATGCCGGCTCGATGCTCGGCTCGGCGAGCTTCATCGTGTTGAACGAAGACGTCTGCATCGTGAAGGCCGCTCTGCGCATGGTCGAGTTCTTCCGCCACGAGTCCTGCGGCAAATGCACGCCCTGCCGCGAAGGGACCATGTGGCTCGCGAAGGTGCTCGATCGGCTCGAACACGGGAAAGGCAAAGCGGAGGACCTCGAGCTGCTGCTCTCCCTCGCGGATCGGATCAGCGGCAAGGTGCTCTGCGCCCTCGGCGATTTCGCGACGAGCCCCGTCGTCGCGACGATCAAACATTTCCGCGCCGAATACCTGGCGCACGTCGAGCTCGGCCGTTGCCCGAAGCCGGAGTGGTGCTGATGGCCGATCAACCCGCGAAGCCGCCGGCGCCGCCCTCCGATCGGGTCACGCTGACGATCGACGGCAAGAGCGTGAACGTCGCGAAGGGCACACTGCTCGTCGAGGCCGCACGCCAGGCCGGCATCGAGATCCCCGTCTTCTGTTACCACTCGCGCCTCACACCCGTTGGCGCGTGTCGCATGTGCCTCGTCGAGATCGAGAAGATGCCGCGGCTGCAGACCGCGTGTACGACGCCGGTCGGCGAGGGCATGGTCGTCAGCACGCAGTCGAAGCAGGCGACCAGCGCCCAGGAGGGCGTGCTCGAGCTGCTGCTCGCGAACCATCCGCTCGATTGTCCGATCTGCGACAAGGGCGGCGAGTGCCCGCTGCAGGACAACACCTTCAAGTACGGCCCGGGCAAGAGCCGCTACACCGAAGAGAAGCGCCACAAGGACAAGGCCTTCGAGCTCGGCCCGCGCATCCTGCTCGACAAGGAGCGCTGCATCCTCTGCTACCGCTGCGTGCGCTTCCACCAGGAAGTCGCCGGCGACGAGGCGCTGGCGGTGATCGACCGCGGCGGCGAAGGCGAGATCGGGACCCTCGATGGCCACGGCTACGACTCGCCCTTCTCGGGCAACACCATCGACCTGTGTCCCGTCGGCGCGCTGACCAGCGTCGATTATCGCTTCCGCTCGCGGCCCTGGGACCTGACGCGCCGCGCCTCCGTCTGCAGCGGCTGCTCGCTGGGCTGCAATACCGAGATCCACGCCCGCAACGGAACGATCCTGCGCCTCGTGCCGCGGGAGAACGTCGGGCTCAACGACATCTGGCTGTGCGACCGGGGACGCTTCGACACCAAGGTCGGACGCGAAGGCCGTCTCGGGTCGCCCAGTCTGCGAGCGGCGCAATCGGGCGGACCGAGCACGTCGAGCGTGAGCTGGAGCGAAGCCATCGCCCACGTCGCGAAGCTCGTGCAGGGCGCACGCGTCGGCATCCACGTGTCCGGAGACGTGTCGAACGAGGCGCTCGGCGTTCTGACGCAGGGACTCCTGCCGCAGCTTCCGAACGCGGCGGTGTCGATCGACGCGGCCTGCGCCACGGCCTGGCCGGTGCAGGGTGACGTCGCGACGCTCGACCGGGCGAGCGCGTTCGTGCTGGTCGATTTCGATGCCTGGAACGACCTGCCCGTGCTGGCACTGACGCTCCGCCGGGGGATCCGCCGCGGCGCGAAGCTGATTGTGTTAGGCGATCGAAACGGCTTGGCCCGCGACACCCATCACGCCTTCCCGGTGGCGAGGGCGGGGCTCGCAAGCACCCTCGATGGCCTGCGAAACGCGCTGTCGGGGACGAGCGCTGATCCGCGGCTCGCAGCCGCGAGCGCGGTCTTGCAGAGCGGGACCGTGGCCGTGCTGGCCTCGACGGCGAGCGCGGCCGACGCGGCGACGCGGACGGCGCTCGGCGCATTCGTCGACGCGCTCGGCGCGCAGGCGAAGGTCGTGCTGCAGGGCGCGCCGAGTCTCGTCGCGAATGCCGCCGGTGCACAGCGCATCGCGGGCTCCCTGATCGGCGGCGTCGATGTGTTCGCGCGCGCGCGCGAGGGCTCGCTCGATGTACTGCTAACGATTGGGAGCTTGCCGCCCACACCCCCGACGGTCCTCGCCTGCACGACCGTCGCGCTCAGCTGGCAGCCGCCGACCGGACCGGACGGCGTGCAGGCGGCGCACGTGATCCTGCCGACCTGTCACCTCTACGAGCAGGGCGGCTCGCTCGTCAACTTCGCCGGCACGCTCCAACCTCTCGAGGCCGGCGGCATGCCGCCGAAGGGCGCGCTGGCGGACCATCGCGCGCTGGCCGAGCTCGCGAACGCCCTCGGCGCGAGCCTGCCCCTCGAGCTTAAGGAGCTGCGGGCCCAGCTCGCGAAGAGCGAGCCCCTCTTTACACCGCTCATCACGCCGCCGGCCCAGCGAAAAGCGGGATCACGGCAGGAGCTGCTCCCTGTTGTCCAACCCTGAGCTCGTCATCGACGTGGTGCGTGCCGGCGTCGTCATCTTCGGTCTGATGACCGCGATGGCCTATCTGACCTGGTTCGAGCGCCGCGTGATCGGACGCCTGCAGGTCCGGCCCGGCCCGAACCGCGTCGGGTTCGCAGGGCTGCTGCAACCGCTGGCGGACGCGGTGAAGCTGTTGCTCAAGGAAGACATCGTCCCGAGCTCCGCCGACAAGTGGCTACACAAGCTGGCCCCGGCTGTCGCGCTCTTCACCGCGCTGGTGGCCTTCGCGGTGCTGCCGCTGGGACCGAGCGTCATGATCGACGGCGTCGAGGTGCCGATGGTCGTGGCCGAGCTGCCCGTCGGCATCCTCTACATGATCGGCGTTTCGAGTCTCAGCGTATACGGCCTCGTGCTCGGCGGTTGGTCCTCGGGGTCGAAGTATTCGCTGCTCGGCGGGATGCGCGGCGCGGCCCAGGTGATCTCCTACGAGCTGATCGTCGGCCTCGCGCTGGTGTGCGTGGTGTTGGCCGTCGGCTCGATGAATCTCGGGGACATCGTGAAGTGGCAGGCCGACCACCACTGGCTCGTGCTCTACCAGCCCGTCGCGTTCCTGCTCTATCTCGTGGGCGCCTTCGCCGAGGTGAACCGCGCGCCTTTCGATCTGCCCGAGGCCGAGACCGAGCTCGTCGCGGGTTACCACACTGAGTACACGGGCTTTCGCTTCGCGATGTTCTACATGGCCGAGTACATGAACATGATCACGGTCTCGGTGTTCGCCTCGACGCTCTTCCTCGGCGGCTGGCACGCGCCGTTCGCGCCGGACTTCTTCCCGGGCATCCACTGGCTCTTCATCAAGGTCGTCGGGTTCCTGTTCTTCTTCGTGTGGGTGCGCGCGACGCTGCCGCGCCTGCGATACGACCAGCTGATGGGCTTATCGTGGGGAACGCTCCTGCCGATCGGTCTCATCAATCTCGCGATCACCGCCGTGGTGGTCGTCGCGCTCGCGCAGAGCGCGGGCTAGCGGGGAGCAGACACGATGTTCGAAGACCTCCGCGCCGTCGTCAAAGGCATGTGGACGACGCTCAAACACTCGACGCGCCCGCCGATCACGCTCAACTACCCCGAAGAAAAGCGCCAGACCGCTCCGAACTACAAGGGCCGCCATCGGCTCTACAAGACCGACGAAGGCCTCGAGCGCTGCATCGGTTGCGAGCTGTGCGCGGCGGCCTGTCCGTCGGGAGCGATCCTGGTGGAGGCGGCAGACAACGATCCGGAGGCGCCGATCTCCCCTGGCGAGCGCTACGCCTCGATTTACGAGATCAACATGCTGCGCTGCATCTTCTGCGGCCTGTGCGAGGAAGCCTGTCCGACCAACGCCGTCAAGCTCGGGACCGAGTACGAGCTGGCGGACTACGACCGGCGGGATTTCGTGTACACGAAGGAGATGCTGCTCGAGCCCGAGAAGTACGCGCCCAGGCGCCAGTTCCATGCGGACGTGGACCGCAAGCGCCAGATCAACGTCCTGCCCGAGCACGATCTCGACAAGGTCTACGCCGAGCACCGTCCCAAGGGCGTCAGGGGGAGCTGAGAAGTGCCCCTGTCGTCGAGCGCACTGGACTCCTCACTGGAGATGACCACGATCGCGGCGCTCTGCGCGCTGATCGCGCTGTCGGCGCTGTTCGTCACGGTGCTGCGAAAGCCCGTCCACGCCGCCATGGCGCTGCTCGGACACAGCCTCGCCCTGGCCGCGCTCTACCTCACGCTGTCGGCCGAGCTGCTGGCGGCGGCCCAGGTCCTGATCTACTCGGGCGCGATCGTCGTGCTCTTCATCTTCGTCGTCGCGCTGCTGCCTGCAGACGGTCGAGACGAACGCATCAGCGTTCGGCGATTCGTCACGGCCGGGGTCGTGGCCGTACTGCTCGGC
>JANNQH010000039.1:0-3370 GCA_031400655.1 Deltaproteobacteria bacterium
TCGTCGGGGCGCGCGAGCGGGCGCCCGACATCGCTGCAGAGCTTCGCCGCTCGCTCGAGGATCTCGACATTCGTCGGCTGGCCCGGACCCGCATGGTCCTCGAGGCCGACGCGCAGATGGCCGCCGCGCTCGAGGGCGAGCCCCGCGACTTCGTTCGAGAGCAGGTCGCCACCCGGGATGGCGACCGACCAGGGCAGCTCGCAGTCGCCCAGCATCTCGAGATAGGCGACGAGACTCGCCTCGCTCGCGGGAATACCGAAGCTCGCAAAGGGCGAGCCGAAGAAGATCTTGACGATCCCGCCGTGGCGGATGCGGCCGGCGCGGATATAGGCCGCAGCGCTCCGCATGAAGCTTCCGTCGAAGATCGAGAAATTGATCGGGACGCCGAGCGCATCGCAGGTATCGACCATGTACCGCACGTCGGCGTTCGAGTTCAGGTAGATCGTGTCGTTCCTCGAGGGTGCCCCGTCGGCGTCGAAGGTTCCGATGTTGACCGAGCCCGGGTCGACGATGCCCATCGTGAGGCAGCCGGCGCGGGCGATTGCCGGGAGGTGGCCATAGCGCTGCTCCACCGTCGTATGCGGACCGCCGCCGGTCATCGTCGGATAGAGGAAGGCGCCGGGATGCTGCTCGAGCACCGGCCGCCAGGCTTCGATGTAGGGCGCGGGCGAGTGGGCCGCCGTCACGCCGTCGAAGATCGGATCGTCGGTGTGGTTGTGGACGATCGACGCACCGGCCTCGAGGCAGCGCAGCGCCTCGGCCGTGATCTCGGCGGGGCTGCGGGGGACGTTCGGGTTGCGGGCCTTCGTCGTCACGCCGTTGATGGCGGCTTCGAGGATCACGGGGGTGGGCATGGGCGGGGGCTCCGATCCTGTTTCGAGGATCGAACGCTAGCCCCGATCCGCTCAGACGACGACGAGGTTCACGGTCCGATAGACCTGGTCGATGCGGGACTGCACTTCCTCGCGATCCCGGCCGACGACCACGAAGACCCCGGCGCGCTCGGCGTGGCTCGTGGTCGGCGGGATGCGGTCCCCCGCGGCGTAGCGCAGCGCGAGCTTCGCGAGCCAGGGCTCCTCGCGGATCGCCTCGAGGCCCTCGATCCGGACGAGTCGTCCCGGGTCGGCGAAAAAATAACGATTCGCGACACATTGCTCCCGGGTCGGCTTCAGCGCCGACAGATCCGGCCGCTCACCCACCGCGATCCGGATCGCCGTCTCGACGTAGTTCACGCCGGTCCCGAGCGGAACGAGGCTCTCGCAGAAATCGCCCCCCGAGAGCCGGGCCGCCAGCTCGATCATCTTCGGTCCAGCGGCCGTCATCACGACGTCGCCCTTTGTGACGCCATCCGTCACGCCGAGGGCCAGCGATGCGCGAACGACGAGCTCCTCGACGGCCCGCCGCTCGGCCGGGCCGAGCAGACTGGGAATCCAGCCGCCGTTCTCCATGAACTGCGGCCGGAACCGATCGAGCAGCTCGTAGTTGCGATCGGCGAAGCCCGGGGTCACACCGACGCCGTCCGAGAGGATCGTCTCGGTGCTGATCTGCGGGCCCTCGAGATACTCCTCGACGAGACAGCGCCCGACTCGCGAATAGGCGTAGGAGCGCGCGAAGAGCTCGCGCAGGTTGCAGCCCGCCTCGAGCAGGAAGACGCCGCGCGAGCCCGAGCGGTCGATCGGTTTCAGGACGAGGGGCAGGCCACGGCTCGCGACGATCGCGTCGAGCTCGGCATAGCGCTCGATCTCCTGGAACCAGGGAATCGGGATCCTGCGCTCCTGGAATCGAAGCTTCATGAGATGCTTATCGGTCGCGACACGAGCGGTCTCGCGGGAGGGACCGGGCGTGCCGAGCTGGGCAGACAGCTCGGCGATCACGTCGGGGATGTCGCTTCCCATCGTGGTCACGCCGAGGATGCGATGACCTCGGCTGCGCAGGTCGTCGGCGAGATCGAGCAGCCCCGGAATATCCCGGGTACTGATGACGGCGGATTCACTCGCGCAGGCGAAGCCCGGCGATTTCGGATCCATGTCGATCGCGACCACGTGGAGCCCGAGCGCGCGCGCGGTCTCGATCATGAAGATCTGGTCGCTGCTCGCGCCGAGCACGAGAAGGGTGCCGTCCACTTGATTTCCTCTTGCCGAAGTCGTTAGCCGAGGTAGCTGCCGCCGTTCACGTTCAGGATCTGACCCGTCACGTAGGCTGAATCCGCCGACGCGAGGTACACGGCTGCGCCGGCGACGTCCTCGGGCGAGCCGATCCGGTGGAGCGGGATCGTCTCGAGGATCACGGCCTCGGACTCGCGGGTCGCGATGTCGGTGTACATGTCGGTCGCGATGAAGCCGGGCGAGATCGCGTTCACCCGCACGCCGAACGGCGCGTAGATCTTCGCCAGCGACCGTGTCAACGAGATCAGTCCGGCCTTCGACGCGGCATAGTGGGGCGCCTTGACGCCGCCGGTCTGGCCGCCGATCGAGGCGATATGGATCAGTTTGCCCGAGCCTCGGGCTTCGAAATGCCCGCGTACTTCCTGGGCGAACTGGAATGCGCTCTTGAGATTGCAGGCGAAGGTGTAGTCCCAGTCGTCGTCATCGATCGTCGCAAAGGGCTTCTGCTCGAGGAAGCCCGCATTGTGGACGATGACGTCGAGGTCGCCGAAATACTCGATCGTCGCCGCGATGCAGCGCCGGATGCTCTTGCGTTCGGTGACGTCGAGCTGCAGCGAGAGCGCACGACCGCCTTCCTTCTCGATCTCTTCGACGACGGCCCGGGCCGCGCCCTCGCGCTCGTGCCAGGTGACGCTCACGCGGGCGCCTTCCCGGGCGAACCGCTGGGCGATCCCGCGTCCGATGCCGCGCGAAGATCCGGAGACGATCGCGACCTTGTCCTGCAACACGCCGGAGGCGCCCGCTGCGCCGCTCATCGGGGCCACCGCTCCTCGATGCGCGCCACGATCCCGTCGGCGTCGAGGCGATAGATGCGGGAGAGCTCCTCGTTCGAGCCCGGTTCGACGAAGCGACACGGCACGCCGATCCGCAGCAATCGGCAATCGAGCTCGTGGTCCATCGCGAGCGCCGCGATCGCCGATCCGACGCCGCCGTCGAGCACGCCCTCTTCGATCACGACTGCGCGCGGCACGCTCCTCAGGAGCTCGACGAGCCGTGCCTCGGGCAGCGGCTTCAAATAACGGAGATTGACGAGGCCCGTCGAGATGCCGCGCTGGCGCAGTCGTGCGCAGGCCTCGCGGGCGGCGGTGAATTTATGGCCGACGGAGATCAGCAGCAGATCGTCTCCGGTGGCGACGAGCTGCGGAGCCGAGAAGGCGCGGCGCGGCTCGCTGAGAACGCCTTCGTCGAGGGCCTCGCCCGGCCCG
>JANNQH010000040.1:0-9073 GCA_031400655.1 Deltaproteobacteria bacterium
AGCAGGGTGTGGCGACGGGCGAGTTCGTCGCCTGCGACACCTGGGAAATCGCGAACGTGCTGTGGTCGATCGCGAACTCCCTGATCGAGTCGGACAACACCAAGACGCGCCGCCAGATCCGGAGGCGTCCGCTCGAGCCGCTCTACATGCATGCGATCGAGACGATTCTGCGGGGAATTCTCTCGGATCCTTCGCGGATCGCGCTGAGCCCCCCGGTGCCGGCGAGGGAGAGTCGCGCGGGGTCGTCGGCGGCGAATTGATCCGTTGTGCGGCGTGTTCGGCGTCTTCATCGACGGCGCGATCGCCAGCGCCGACTTCGGCTTGCGCCCGCGGCCTGCGCGATAACATCGCCCCGTGAAAACCGAATCCGGCTCCGGAACGCCTGCCGCGAACGCCCGCCTGGTCGTGATCGACGGTGCGAACGCCCTCTACCGCGCCTTCTTCGCAATCCCGAATCTGCGTGCGCCGGACGGGACGCCGACCAATGCCGCCTACGGGTTCGTGACGATGCTCGCGAAGGTCCTGCGTGAAGAGCGCCCGACCCACGTCGTCGTCGCGATGGATCCGCCGGGCGGAAGCTTTCGCCACACGCTCTACCCCGCCTACAAGGCCGGCCGCGACAAGCAGCCCGAGGACCTGACGGCGCAGATCCCGCTCGTCGCGGCGCTGTGCGAGGCGTTTCGCGTGCCGCTGGTCGCGCTGGCGGGCTTCGAGGCGGATGACGTGATCGCGACCCTCGTCGAGTCCGCGCCGGCGGGAGGCGAGGTGTGCATCGTCTCGACCGACAAGGATCTGATGCAGCTCGTGCGCCCCGGCGTCGAGCTGCTCGACACGATGAAGGGGCGCCGCATCGACGAGGCAGCCGTCGAGGAACGCTTCGGCGTGGGTCCGTCGCAGCTGCTCGACCTGCGGGCGCTCGTCGGCGACCCGAGCGACAACATTCCCGGCGTGAAGGGGATCGGCGAGAAGGGCGCCGCCAAGCTGATCCTCGAATTCGGTGATCTCGACCGGCTGCTCGCCGAGGCCGGCAAGGTCTCGGCAAAACGGGCGCGCGAGAGTCTGATCGAGCACGCGGAGGAGGCGAGGCTTTCGCGCGAGCTGTCGCGCCTGCGCTCGGATCTGCCGCTTGCTGCCGAATGGCGCGGGCTCGAGCGGAGCGAGCCCGATCGCAGTCGCCTGAAGGAGCTCTACCAGCAGCTCGGCTTCACCCGCCTGCTCGATTCCCTCGCAGCCGCCGCGCCGATCATCGCCGCGGTTGCGAGCGTGGATACGCCGACGCGTGCCCAGTCCGATCCCGCCGGATCCGCCGTCACTCCCGATGCCTCGCTCGTGATCATTCGCGACGACGCGGCGATCGAGAGCTTGCGTGCGCGCCTCGCCGGGGCGGGCACTCTCATCCTGCACCCGATCGTTTCGCCCGGGACGGCGACTTCCCAGCGCCTGCTTGGCCTCGCCCTCGCCCGGGACCGGGAGCCCGTGGCCTACGTCATGATCGCCGGCGAGGGCCTGCTCGATCGCGCCGGGGTTTCCCTCGCGACGGCCTGCGCGCTCGTGCACGCGACCCTTGCCCGGCCTTCGCCCCCGCGCTGGATCGGGTTCGATACGAAGGCGCTCCAGAGCCTGTTCGGCGAAGCGGGGCGCGAGCTGCCGATCGCCGCCGAGGACCTGCAGCTCGCGGGCCACCTGCTCGATCCGTCGGGTGCGCACACGCTGAAGGCCCTCGCGCAGGAACATCTCGGAAGGAACGTTCCGGCGTGGGAGGACGTGGCCGGGCGCGGCGCCCGGGCGAAGACCGCGCAGGACGTCGGTGTCGAAGCCATGGCGGCGTGGGCGACGGAGGAAGCCAGGGTTCTGCCCGAGCTCGCGGAGGCGCTTCGAAAGCGGATCGAGAGGGACGAGCTCGAGCAGGTCTATGACCAGATCGAGCGGCCGCTCGCGCGCGTCCTGTCGCGCATGGAGCGGGCGGGTGTGCGCATCGACGAGCGACATCTCGCGAAGCTCTCGGAGGAATACGCCCGCGAGCTCGATCGCGTCGAGCGCGAGATCCATCGCCTGGCGGGCGAGGATTTTCTCGTGAGCAGCCCCAAGCAGCTCCAGACGATCCTGTTCGAAAAGCTGGGTCTCCCGATCCTGAAGAAGACGAAGACGGGTTATTCGACGGACGAGAACGTGCTCGAGCAGCTGGCCGGACACCACGAGCTCCCCGCCAAGGTGCTCGCCTGGCGCAAGCTCTCGAAGCTGAAGTCGACCTATATCGACGCGCTGCCCCCGCTCGTCGACGCCAGGACGGGCCGCATCCATCCGAGCTTCCACCAGCTCGGGGCTGCGACCGGCCGCCTTTCCGCTTCGAATCCGAACGTCCAGAACATTCCGATCCGCGGAGTAGAGGGCGCGCGCATTCGCGAGGCGTTCATTCCCGCAGACGGCCGCGTCCTCGTCTCGGCCGACTACTCCCAGGTCGAGCTCCGCATCCTCGCGCATTATTCGGGGGACGAGTCGCTCGTCGAGGCGTTCATTCGCGGCGACGACGTCCACCGCCGCACGGCGGCCGAGGTCGCAGGCATCGCTCTGGCGGACGTGAGCGACGAGCAGCGCGCGCGCGCCAAGGCGGTGAATTTCGGAATCATCTACGGCTCGTCGGCCTTCGGCCTGGCTCAGCAGCTCGGGATCGCGGCAGGCGAGGCGCAGGCGACGATCGACGCCTATTTCGCGCGCTATCAGGGCGTCCGGCGTTTTCTCGACGAGACGACGGTGCGCGCGCGGGAAGAGGGGTTCGTCCGCACGTTATGCGGGCGTCGGCGTTATCTCCCGGATCTGCGCTCGCGCAATCGCGCCTTGCGGCAGGCGGCCGAGCGGATGGCGGTGAACACCGTGATCCAGGGGACGGCGGCGGACCTGATCAAGCGGGCCATGGTCTCGGTGGACCAGGCGATCGAGCGGACGGGGCTCGCCGCGACGATGATCCTGCAGGTGCACGACGAGCTCGTGTTCGAGACCCCTCCCGAGGCACTCGAAGCGCTCTCGGCGCTGGTGCGGGAGAACATGGAGGGAGTGGCTCGGCTCTCGGTCCCGCTGGTCGTCGACCTCGGCCACGGGAAGAGCTGGCGCGAGGCTCACTGAGCCTTTGGGCCCTGGGGGCTTCTTCGATTTCCCCTATGGGCCTGGCTGTCTCAGCCTTCGAGATTTTTTTTCAGAAAATTACCGGCAGCATGATTTTTTTCTGACACATCCAGCGGGCCCGGCCCACATTAGAAGTACATAAAGCCGAATTCCCCTTCCCAGGGATGGCCCGGAACGCCGCAAGGTGTTCCGGGCTTCTTCGTTCTGGGGCCCGGGTCTCTGGGCCCAGCGGGTCGAGGCAGCGGCTGGGATCCGCTGTGTCCGCGATGTCCGTTGTGGAGAGCGGCGCGCGCGCCTCAGCCCAGGAGCCTGGCTTTCGCGATCGCATACTCCTGTTCCGTCAGGATGCCCTGCGTCAGAAGCTGATTGAGCTTGCGGAGCTGATCTGCGAGGGCGTCGCCCCGCTGGACCTCGACCGGGAACGAGACGTCGGGCAGCACCACGAGCTCCCCCGCCGATTGATCGAGCTCGATCACCTGCCGGGAGGCGGACAGTTTGCTCGCGGCCGGGAGACCGGCGTTGAGCTCGTTGAGCGCCGTCCCGCGGCGCATGGCCATTCGCTCGGCGGAAGCCTGTGCAGAGCGATTCTCACGGATCACGGGGTGGAGCTTTGCCTGGGTGCGCTGCTCCGCTTCGGCAATCGCCGCGCGGCTCGATGTGAAGAACCTGGCGCCGCCGACGGCGAAGAGGGCGAGGGCCGGGAAGAAGGTGACCGGCGGCAAGACCTCGGAGGTCGATCCGAGAAAGGCGGCCACCGCCAACGCCATCAGGATCAGGCCGGTCGATCTTCCATCCTGCATGCGAGACCTCATACGCACATCCCGGCGCGGGGGCCGGGGCGCTCCTGGGTCGCGAATCGTCGCGACGGCGGCGGTTGCTTGAGGCCTGATCGGGGGATCGCCTGGATTTTTCCGACGCGAAGGGGGAAATGGCGGCGAGGGACCGGTTGGCGGCCCGGCGTCAGGGCGCGGTCGAGGGGGTTCGAGCCGCCCGGGCGAAGAGTCCTGCCGGAATCTCGGCCTTCGCGCGGGGGACCCGGGCGAGGGCCATATTCTCCGCCACGTGCGCAGCGTCGCGCATGCCGACGACGGCGCAGCTCACCGGGGCGGTGCTGCGGGCGAACTGCAGCGCCGCCGTCGCGTCGCTCTTCGCTTCGGGAAACGCCTGGCGGACGAATGCGGGCACGCGGCCGACCAGGCGCCCGCCGTACAGGGGCGCGCTTGCGAAGACGGCGGTGCCCGTGTTGCACAGGCTCTCGAGGATCGCTCGGCTCGCTCCGTCGGGTCCGAGCTGGCTCGCGAGCACGGCGCCTTCTCCCATGGCCAGGCCATAAGGGAGCTGGAGCGCGCGCAGATGGTGGTCGGCACTGCCCACGTCGAGAGCGATCTCGAACAGGTCGGCGATCGAGAGGTGGCCGCGATCGGAGTCCGGCAGCAGGAATCCCTCCCAGGTCGCGAGCCCGTAGGCGCCGATCCAGCCCCGCGATACCGCGAGCTCGAGCGCTTCGAAGGCCTCGCCGAGCCCCGCGCGGAAGCCATCGACACCGAGCTCGCGCAGATGGATCTCGGGCTCTTGGACGAGGTAGTAGTCGAGCGTCTCGAGGCCGAGATTGTGGCGGCTGCGCTCGATCTGGTCGAGCAGGAAGCGCTTCGTCATGGCGTGGCCGCGGTGGATGTCTTCGAAGGCGAGGATTCCGGTGTCGATGTAGCTCGTGTAGAGGTCGCGCTGGGCGGAGGTGTGGTCTCTCACCCGTTCGCCGTCGGGGGTCAGTGCACCGCCTTTCGTCACGACGACGATCTCTTCGCGCGCGACCTTCTGCTCGCGCAAGGCTCGGCGCAGGGCTTGCCCGATGGCGCGCTCACTCGTCTGGAAGCGGTCGGAGAGGGCGGTGTCGACGACGTTGCCCGCGGCCTCGAGATAGTCGGCGAGCGAGCTTCGATAGAGCAGGTCGTCGACGCCCCCCGGATCGCCGCGCAGCGTGCCGAAGCCGATCGACGCCAGCCACAGCGCGTCGGGCCGCGAAAAATGATCGCTCGATGCGTGCTGCCGATCGGCGAAGGCGCGGGTTCCCGCGGTCGTGGCGCGGCCGGGGATCAGCTCGTTCTCGCGACGGCTCGGCTTCGGGTCGGTCTTCGGGTCGGTCTTCGGGTCGGAGGGCATGGGGCGCCGACGCTATCGCGGCCGCTTGCTTCGGACAAAGCCTCGGAGGGCTCGCCGCATCCGTGCTGCGTATACTGCGCGGCTCCCGGATGAAGGAGTCGACTTGGACGAACTCTTCTCGATTCGCGGCAAATGCGCCCTCGTCACGGGGGGCGGGAGCGGTATCGGTTGGATGATTGCGAGCGGCTACGCGCGGGCGGGAGCGCGGGTCTACATCGCATCGCGCAAGCGCGCCGAGCTCGAAGCTCGGATCGCGGAGCTCGGGGCCGAAGGCGACTGCCGGGCCCTCGAGGCCGACCTCTCGAGCGACGACGGCTGCTCGGCCCTCGCCCGCGAGCTCGAGCAGCGTGAAGAGAAGCTCCACATCCTCGTCAACAACGCCGGCGCCAACTGGAACGCGCCCTACGAGGACTATCCAGAAGCCGCCTGGGATCGCGTGCTCGACGTGAACGTGAAGGCGGTGTTCGCGTTGACGCGCCGATTGACGCCGTTGCTCGAGCGCGCGGCGAGCCTCGACGACCCCGCCCGGGTCATCAACATCGGCTCGATCGACGGGATCGGCGTCCCCGCGATGGACACCTGGGCCTACGGTGCGAGCAAGGCCGCTGTGCACCATCTGACCCGCATGCTGGCGCGCAAGCTCGCGCCGAAGCGGATCAGCGTGAACGCGGTCGCCCCTGGCCCCTTCCAGAGCCGCATGATGCGCGCGACCCTCGAGCGGCTCGGCGATTCGATGGCGGCGCTCGTGCCGCTCGGGCGGATCGGTCGGCCCGACGACATGGCGGGCATCGCGCTCTTTCTCGCCTCCCGCGCCGGAGCCTACGTGAATGCCGCTGTGATCCCCGTCGACGGTGGCATCCTGGGCACGCGTTGATCGGGGAAGCGACGGACGCACCTCGATCCCGCTTTGCCGGACGAGCATTTCCGGGGTCGATGCCCGAAGCTCACACCCGCAGAGAAGCCCACGCAAGCTAGAGAGGCGCGAGACATGTCAGAGGAACCCCTGATCGCGATTTTCGTCGACTACGAGAACATCGCGATCGGTGCCCGCGATTCCAAATGGCGAACGGTCAACATCGACCTGATCCTGAAGCGGCTCCTCGAGAAGGGCCGGATCGTCTACAAGCGCGCCTACTGCGATTGGAGCCAGTACCGCGGCGACGTGCGCGAATTCCACGCCCGGGGCATCGAGCTCGTCGACATCCCGCGTTCGAAGATGAGCGGGAAGAACAGCGCCGACATCCGCATGGTCGTCGACGCGCTCGACCTCTGTTATTCGAAGGATCACATCGAGATCTTCGCGCTCCTGACGGGCGACAGCGACTTTTCACCTCTGGTGTCCAAGCTGAAGGAGAACCACAAGCGCGTGATCGGCTGCGGTGTCAAGAACTCGACGTCGACGCTCCTGATGACCTCCTGCGACGAGTTCCTCTACTATGACGATCTCGCCCAGATGGCGGACGAGAAGGCCCAGAAGCACGCCCAGAAGAAGCCTGCGGAGAAGAAGACCACCAAGACGATCGAGAAGCCCACGACGCGCGCGGCCGAGGGTGTGGTGGCGGCCGGCGGACCCGATGCGCCGGATGCGATCGATCTCGTGCTCGAGATCGTCGAGAGTCTCTCGAAGGACTACGACGTCGTCTGGGGCTCCATGATCAAGCAAGCGCTCCGGCGCGTGCACCCCGACTTCAACGAGGCGAACGCGGGCTACCGCAACTTCAACGAGCTGTTACAGGACGCCGAGAAGGATGGCTGCGTGCGGCTCGAGTACGACGAGCGCCGGGGTAACTACCGGGTGGATCTCGTCGACGACGTCTGAGGAGCGAGCCCGCGCGGTGACCGGGACCGCGCCGTCGCCGTGAGGGCCAGCACGCCGGCGCCGAGCAGCAAGGCCAGGCCGGGCTCGGGCGCTTCGACCGGATTGCTCGGATGGAGACAGCCCGAGTCGTTCGGGAAGTCGGTGGCGAGATCGAGATCGTCGTCGACCCCGTTGTCGCACTGATAGACGGCGCCGCGCTCCCAGACATCCGATCCGTTCGCACAGCCCGGGTCCCCGGGAAAGTCGATCAGCCCGTCTCCGTCGTCGTCGCTCCCGTTGTCGCAGACGAGGGCGCTCGCTCGCTCGCTCGCATCGGTCACGCTCGCGCAGCCCGGGTCGGACGGAAAATCCGAGAGGCCGTCGCCGTCGTCGTCGAGTCCGTCGCTGCAATCGGGGCGATCGGTGACTGCGAGGATGCCGTCTCGATAGGCGTAGAGATCGACGATCAGGCCCTCATTCCCGTAGAGCGAGGTGGACCCGGGCTGGCCGACGGCGGTGGCGTGGGCGAAGAGGATGCCGGCGAGCTCGGCGGATCCACCGCTGCCCGTGAAGGCGCCACCGCCCGAGTCGCCGGTCACGATGTCGGCCTCGTGCTGGCCGGCGGGCGGATTCGAGATCTGGTCGAAGGTGATCCGGAAGGTCCGGGTGTCGAATACGGTTTCGTTGATCTTGCTGATCCGATTCGTGCCCCAGCGCATCGTATGTGAGCCCAGCCATTGCCAGCCGCTCACGCTCATCCACGACGTCGCCGTACCGCGGTCGGCGCCGTTGCCGATCACGGTGATCAGGGTATTGAGCGTGGCGGGGGTGTCGGTAATCGCGACGTCGGAGAGCGCCGGACGCGTCGCGAGCTTGAAGGCGATCAGGTCGGCCTTTGTCGAATTGGGATTCGTGAAGCGGACCGTCGAACCGGGGATCGCCGCATAGCTCGTCCCAGCGAGGACGATTGCTCCCTCGCCGACGTGGTTCGCGGTCAAGACCCAGCCGTTGCGGAAGTAGACCCCCGACAGGCCATTGACGACGCCGACCCGGTTGAAGCCGGGATCGGAGGCGGGCGCGGTCGTATTGCCGGTCCCGTCGCCGGTGGCGATCAGGGCGGCGGAAGCCTGGAGCGCCAGCAGAGCCAGGAGGGCCACGAGAGACGTCGCGGCGGTCTCCACGCGAGCGCGGATCGCGCCTCGGCTCGGGCGGCTCAGCGGGACGGCGGATCGCGCCGACGGGCTCGGAGGGCGCAGCGCGGAGTGCAGGTGTCGCATAGGCGTCTATTCGTCCGAATTCGGGGCCCGAGCCCGCTTGGAAGCCCCGTCCGCGCCCGACCAGGGCGCCGCCGATCCTACCATGGCGGGTGGGCACCGGAGTGTCGTTTTAGTGGGATTACAGGTCCCGCGGTCCGCCGCCGAGGATCGCATGGCAATGGGCACGCAGGTTGTGGCAGGCATCACGCAATGGCTCGAGCCGAGCCCGTCCCAGGCTGGAATTCGCTGCGGCCTCGACTGCCGCACCCGCGCGAGCGAGGTCCGCTTCGAGGTGCGCGACGCCTGCGAGCGCCGCCCGCGCCGCGGTCGAGAGATCCCCGTCCGGCCTCAGCTGTGCGGCGTCGAGAGTGTCCTGCCATTCGCGTCCGACGAGTGCTTCACATTCCTCGAGTCGCTCGAGCACGCTGCGAAGCGCGCGGCTGTATTCGCCGTGAACCGACATTGATGTGAGCCCGCCCCCTCGGCCGCCATTCTCGCACGCTCACGCAGGCATCGCCGTGGGATCGGGGTCGAGACGGGTGCGAGCGGTTCTCAGCGCTGGCAGCGAGCCCGCCCTCGACGGACGAGCGCGAGCACAAGGAAGGGCTCGATGCCGACCAGGCCACAGCCCCCGCCGCCGCCCCCCGCGCCACTCTGGGAAGCGAGCGGATCTTCGTCCCCACCGCCGCCCGAGCCCGGCAGATCCTCGCCGCCCCCGGCCGGCGGGCCAGCGGCTTCG
>JANNQH010000041.1:0-2474 GCA_031400655.1 Deltaproteobacteria bacterium
GACGAGGGCATCGACGTCGCAGGGCCGCGAGACCACCTGCGGAAAGAAGACCGGCCCCTCCGTCACGCTGAAGCGCTCCGCGTCGCCCAGCACCTGCCAGACCTCTTCGAAGCGGGCGAGCGCAAAGGCGTCGTAGCGCGGCAGGGGATGAATGCGTCCGCTCTCGCGCAGCGCGCGGTAGAGCGGATAGGGATCGGTCATCGCTTCGAGCGAGAACGGGTCGTACGCGACGGTGGCCCCCGCCATCAGAGCACCGCGAGCGGGTTTACCGGCGAGCCCGTGCCCCCCTCGAGGACGAGCGGTGCCGTCACGAACTGGAACGTCCACCGCCCGAGCTCCGCGCAGACCCGCGAGAGCGCCTCGAAGTCGGCGTTGTCGATGATCGGCATGCCCATGTAAGGGAGCAGGATGTGGTGGACGTGGAGCGGCACGGGAATGCCGCCGGGATTCGGGATGCCCTGATCAGCGGTGGGCGCGTCCTGGAAGTCCCAGCAGAGCAGCGCCGCCTCCGTCTCGTACAAGAACTCGACCGCCGAGGCGTGCACGCCGGCCGGAAAGGCGAAGCTCTGCGGCCCGCCGGTCTGCCGGAAGTAGGCGTCCGCACCGCACCGGATCAGGACGGCGTCGCCCGATGCGGGCGTCACCCCCTGCGCCGCCGCCGCGTCGGCGAGCTCCCAGCCATGAACCGGCTCGCCGGGCGCGACGTAGTCGGTCCCGCGCAGGCGCGGGATGTCGTAGAGGACGCCGCGGGTCACGACACCGTGCCGCCAGTGCTCGATCGTGCCGGTCCGCACGGCGGGCATGTGACCAGGGCCCATCCGGGCCCCGTTGTAGTAGGCGTCGCCTTCCTCGGTGGCGAGGTGGCAAAACGCGTCGATGTGGGTGTTGGTGACGCCATGGATGAAGAGCCCGAAGTAGTCGAGCATGCCGCCCGAGTCGCCGACGGCAACGAAGTGGTGGGCCGGGTACGGGTTCGCCGGACTCGCGTGGGTATCGAGCGGGCGCGAGAGAGAAATGGATCGGCCTTCGCGTACGAGTGACGCCGCCTCGACGCGCTTGGCCGGCGTCACGAAGTTGAGCGTGCCGAACTCGTCGTTCTCGCCCCACCGGCCCCAGTTCGAGAATCGCTCCCGATAGGCGGCGTACTCCTCGGGCGAAGGCGGTCGGCGATCCTTGAGTCCCATGACTTCCTCCTTGCGGCGATGACCTGGCTGGATTTCTCGGACCAGGCATTCCTGGAAAACGGCTGCTTGTTGAATGGTAGACCGAGTACGCTCAACGAACTCTACGGGTGTCAAAGTACCGGGGCTAGAGTCCAGACAGGTCACGGGAGTGAAGTCCATGGGCACGCGACCCGATCTCCCGAAACCGCTTCGATTCGGTCCCGTCTTCAACGATCCAGAGGCCGTGCTCGACCGTGTTCGGGCGGGATCCCCCTACCGGTTGCAACACGTCGTCGATCGCACCTACGCGGGCGACGAGTACACGCCCTGGTTCAAGGCCTACTGGGCGGTGTCGGGCAAAGCCCTGCTTCCCCAGGCCGAGCCGCTGTTCCGAGAGACACGTCTGCTCGAGGCCGCCGCGCAGTGCTTCGCGGCCGAGATCATTCGGCCGCAGAGCCTGATGGTGAACCTGCTCGCGCCGATGCTGGCATCCGCGGTGCACATGGACATGCCCCACTTTCGAGGCGCTCCCGCGCGCACTCACGCACCCGCGCTCCTCTACGCGATGGGACGGTCGGGTCTCTTCGAGCGCTGGGCGATTCGCATCGCTTCCGCGCTGATCTGGTTTCACCGTGGAATCGGCGGCGCGTTCGAGTACTGGCCGGAAGGTCGGGAGCGCGCTTCCCAGCTCGAGGCTCCGCCGCTCTGGAACGCGGGACTGTTGGCGGACAACGAACGCACGCTGCACCGCACCCAGGAGATCGGGCCGCCCGAGGCGAAGTTGCCGCGCGACCTGCTGCGCGGCTCGGCGCAGCTTCACGCAGCGGATGACGGCGGCTGGGAGATTCGCGACGGGGGCGCGCACCTTTGGCGCTATCCCGCCGAGCAGCTTCGGATCTCCATTCTGTGGAAGGCGCACGCGCTGGCAGACGCCGAAGAGGCGAAGGTCGTCGACAGCGGGAGCGACGATCTCGATCCGCAGCGGATCGAAGCGGTCTTCGCGCGGCACGCGCGCCAGCTCGGGATGGCCCTGCCGCATACCGAGGATCCGCGCACCGATCCGGACTGGATTCGCGCGGTTGCTGCACTGCCTCCGCTGTAGGCAAGAGAGTCGGCGCGATGTCGAACACGCGTGCCGCGTTCTCGGATTCCGGAGACCGGAAAATCGCGAAGTCGCCGGCGCCATGCGACCTTCTCCGCTGGGACCGACCTGAAGCCTTCGCCCAAAACCCCGCGGAATCGCGGCATTTTCTGGGACCATCTCTGGATGCTCGTGAGAAGTCTCTGCAACAGCAGACTGAATGGCGGTGG
>JANNQH010000042.1:0-2122 GCA_031400655.1 Deltaproteobacteria bacterium
GGGCGGCGTCACGATCGACGAGAAGCGCGGGATCATGGTCGTGATCCAGACCCACGTCGCGTTGATCAACAAGCTCATTCCCCGGGAAGAGGCGGACAAGCTCGACGACAAGGATTTCATCTTCCCGAACGAGTTCTACGCCATGAAGGGCGCGCCCTATGGGGTCCACCGTCGGCTGCTCGCGTCCCAGTTCGGGGCGCCCTGCAATCCGCCGCCGTGGGGAAGCCTGACGGCCGTAGATCTCGTTTCGGGCGAAGTTCGCTGGAAGCGGGCGCTCGGCACGCTGCGCGGCGTCGCGCCTTTCCCCGTCTGGCTGATCTACGGCGAGGGCTACGGCGCGCCGTCTTTCGGCGGCGGTCTCTCGACCGACAGCGGGCTCTATTTCGTCGGCGCGGCGATGGATAAGTACTTCCGGGCCTTCGACCTCGAGACGGGGGAGGAGCTCTGGAGGGATCGCCTGCCGTTCGCGGGGAATGCGGTTCCGATGACTTATCGGTTGAAGAAGGATGGGCGGCAGTTCGTCGTCATCGCGGCGGGGGCGAATCCGATCGCGGAGATGGGGGACGTGATTGTGGCGTATGCGTTGCCGGAGAAGGGTGGGAACGCGCCAGCGAGCGAGTAGTGCGAAGCTGGGGGGAGAGCGATGCGGATCGCATTCATTGGACTCGGCAGCATGGGGGCACCGCAGGCGCAGTACGTCGCGCGGGCAGGATTCGAGCTCGCAGTGTTCGACCCAGCGGCGCCCGCGCTCGAGAGCTTTCGAGGCACGGCGCGGCTCGCGAGCTCCGCGGCCGATGCGGCGCGCGGGGCTGAGATCGCCTGTGTCTGCGTGCGAGACGATCCGCAGCTGGAGACGGCGGTCTTCGGACCGGCTGGAATCGCGGAAGGGCTCGCTCGCGGCGCGCTCCTCCTCGTCCACAGCACCGTTCGTATCGATACCCTGAAGAGTCTCGAGTCCCGGCTCGCCCCACGCGGGATCGCCCTGGTCGACGCGCCGGTCACGCGCACACGGCCGACCAACGACGATCCCTTCGTGCTGACCATGCTGGGCGGAGAGCCCGCGCAGCGAAAGCGCGCCCTTGCGGTGGTGAAGTCGTTCTCGACGGAGGTCGAGGAGGTGGGGCCCCTCGGATCGGCGATGGCGCTCAAGATCGCGAACAATCTCGTGAGCTGGGTCCACATCGTCGTGGGCACCCTCGCGTCCGAGATCGCCACACGCCACGGCGTTCCGTCCGAGAAGCTCTTGGGCGTGATGCAGGCGAACGGGAATCTGACGCCGCCGGTGGCCGGACTGCTCGACGGTTTTCGCCGTAGCCCGCCGGGCATGGACCCGGAGCGCGATGCCTTCCTGGTGAGCCAGGCGGGAATCGGCGAGAAGGACCTCCTACTCGCGATCGAATGCGGCGCGGCTGCGGGCCTCGACATGTCGATGGTCGAGCAGGCGCGCAAGCAGATCCGTCCAGCGATGGTTCCGCCGCGGCGCTAGCCCGCCGCGCGCATCGCCCTGGCCACCTGCGACCACTTCTCGCGCCAGGCCGGATCTTTCCAGCCGTCCGCGGCCGTATACGACGTGACGCGCACGTTCGGGGCGAGGTCGCGGTAGCGATCGACGAGCTTGCCGGCGAGAGCGTTCCAGCTGGACGTGACCGTGTAGGCGTCGAGGATCTCGTCGCTGATGAGGGCTTTCATTCCGGCGACGTCGCCGCGCTGCTGGAGCGTGTGGAGCTCGTCGGACAAGCCGGCGTAGCCGTGGTGCCCGAAGACCGGCGAGTAGGTCCGGGTCGAGCCGTAGAAGGCGATCATCGTGCGCGCGTGCTCGCGGGTCCGCGTCAGCTCTTCGTCCGTATCGCCAACGGCGGTCATGATCGGGCAGGAGAATGTGATCGCGTCGAGTGACCGGCCCGAGCGGGCGAGGCCCTCTTCGATGGCCTTTCGCTGGACGTCCTTCACGTACTGCGGCGAGTGGAAAGGATGGACGTGGATTCCGTCCGCGACCTCGCCGACGAGGCGACTCATGTACGGCAGCACGGCCGAGATGTAGACGGGCGGCGCCGGGACGTCGATCGGGCCCGGACTCCAGGTCGAGGGCAGCAGTGAGAAGCGGTAGTACTTGCCCTCGTAG
>JANNQH010000043.1:0-12297 GCA_031400655.1 Deltaproteobacteria bacterium
GCCGCATCGCCCTGGCCCTGAAGCCGCTCGGCTTCCGTTATGTCTCCCTCGATCTCGAGGGCTATCGCATGGGCTCGCTCAACGAAGTCCTCCAGATCCAGCGCGACCCGATCCGCTGAGCGCAGACGACCCGGACATGTCGCCTGTGATCGAGTGCGCCGGCCACCCGCGCGACATGGGGATCGCCCAGGGCCGGGCCCTGCGCACGATCATCCGGGCCGAGGTCGCCCGCACCGGGCTCCCGACCCACCGCTCGCGCTGGCCGAGTCTGCGCCCGGTCGTCGCGGGGCCGCTTCGTGGCCGCGGTCCCGGTCGCGAGCTCTTCCGCCACTTCGCACACCAGGCCGAGCGGCTCGAAGGTCTGGCCCAGGGATCGGATCTGCCTCTCGATAGTCTTGTCGAGCTGCAGCTGCGGCTCCAGCTTCGGGTGGCTGCTGGCGGCGAAATGGGTAAAGAGCCGGGCTGGATCGTGCGTGAGAGCCGGCCGGTCGTGGGGTTTCGGTCGCTCGAGCTGACGCTTGCGTGGCTCGTGCCGGCGGTGGCGGGGGTGAACGAGGCGGGGCTTGCGGTGCTCGCGCCTCTGCCGGACGGGGCGGCGAGCGCGCCGCGCCGCGACGGCGCCGCGCCGCCGCTCCTGCTCGTGCAGGACTGCCTCGCGCGCTTCGAGAATCTCGCCGGCGCCCTCGACTGGTGTCGCAAGCGGCCGGTCGAAGGCGAGCAGACGATCTATTTCGGCGATGCGTCGGGAGCGCGCGCGACCGTCGAGATCCGCGGCCGCGAGCGCCGGGTCGAGATCTCTCCCGAGATGGGCCGCGCGGAAGTCGGCGAGGCGGTCGGGCTCGCAGGTCGGATCGGTGGGGCGACGTCGTCAGCGATGTCGTCGGGGGCCGGGGACCTCGTGCGGATCGATCCGGTGGCGAGGCGTCTCGACGTACGCGGAGTCGCTGCGCTCGCCCGCAAAGGCGGGCAGACGTTCGGCTTCGAGCCCCTCGCGGCAAGCTCGGCGGAGAGGTCTTAGGTCCGCTTCAGCGCGGACGGCGCCGCGCGCCGGTGCTGCGACCGGCGCTGCCGCCAGCCCCGCCCCCGGAACGACCGCGGTCGCCTCCGCTCGGGCGTGAGCCTTCGCGCGAACCCGCACTGCTTCCGCCGCCGCTGCGTCCGCCCCGGCTTCGCCGCCGTCCGCCGTCCGAGCCGCCTCCGCTTTCCGGCGCCTTGTTCGCGCGATCTCTGTCGTGCGCCGCCGCGTCGTCACTCGCGCCGGCCGAGGCGGTGCCGTCCCTGGCTTCGCTGTCGCCGCCGGTGGTCGCCGCGTCGCTCGCCAGGTCGCTCGAACTGCTGGCTTCCGCGCGGCCCGCCGCCGGCTCGAGCAGATACGCCGCACACACCTTCGCGAGCTCTTCGAGTCCGTCGTCGCTCGCCGCGAGCCGCTTCACGAAGGGCAGGATCCGCTCGGCGCGCAGCAGCACTTCCGCATGCGGGATCGTCGCGAGCCGGAGCTTCGCCTTCTCGATCAGGTCCTCGAGCTCCGCCTCGGATTTCTGGAGCGACCGCTCCTGCGCGCGCTGGGCGATGTCCTTCTCGGTCGGCACCTTCTTCTCTTTCACCGCGATGCCCGAGACGGTCTGCATGAACTTGAAGTTCCCGATGTCGAGGCCGGAGACGAGCGAGATCGCGATGCCGGATTTGCCCGCGCGGCCGGTGCGGCCGGTGCGGTGGACGTAGACCTCGGGCGAGTCGGAGGTCGTGTAGTTGATGACGTAGGCCAGGTCACTGATGTCGATGCCGCGGGCGGCGACGTCGGTGGCGACGAGGAAGCGGAGATTGCCGGCCTTGATCTTGTTCATCGCCTTTTCGCGCGCCGACTGCGGCAGGTCGCCCGAGATCTGGTCGACGTTGAAGTCGCGCTTGGCGAGATAGGCGGTGATGAAGCGGACGTCGGCCTTGGTGTTGCAGAAGATGATCGCGCTCTCGGGCTCCTCGTAGGCGAGAATGCGGCCGAGGACGGATTCCTTCTCGGAGGCAGTGCACATGTAATAGAAGTGTTCGATCTGCTGGGGGCCGGCGGTGTCTCGATCGATCGTGACGTCTTCGGCGTTGGTCAGGAAGAAGCGGGAGAGGGAGCGCACGCGTTCGGGCATCGTCGCCGAGAAGAGGTGCGACTGGCGCTTCTTCGGCAGGTAGCTCGCGATCTCCTTCATGTCGGGCCAGAAGCCGAGGCCCAGCATTTCATCGGCTTCATCCAGCACCAGGACCTTCGTTGCGCCGAGGTCCATGCGGCCGCTCTTGAGATGATCGAGGATCCGGCCCGGGGTGCCGACGATGATATGGGCGCCCTTGTCGAGTCCTTCGAGCTGGGGTCCGTAGGCGATCCCGCCGTAGATCGGCAACGTCCGCACACCGCGGTACTGGCCGAGGGCGTCGAGCTCCTTGGCCACTTGATTGGCCAGCTCGCGCGTCGGCAGCAGGACGATCGCCTGGGTCTTCGCAAGCGCGGTGTCGATCGCCTCGACGAGCGGGATGCCGAAGGCGCCGGTCTTGCCGCTCCCGGTCTGGGCTCGGACGATCAGGTCACCGCCCGCGCGCATCTTGGGGATCGCGGCGGTCTGGACGGGGGTCGGGGTGTGCCAGCCGAGATCGCGAATCGCGCGTTGGATGTCGGGGGCGACTTCAGCGAAGAGTTCGGATAGTTCGGGCATGGGAAGTTCAGTCATGGGGAAGCTCAGTCGTAGCCGATTCAGTCATATAGCGCGAGCACGCTACCCCCGTGTGTAGGCCGACGCAATGCGGCCAATCGGCCCGCGGGCGCGTGCTAACGTGCCGCGCATGTCGAGGATAGGAGCTGCAGAAGTGGCCCGTGTGGCCGCGCTGGCGCGATTGGCGCTATCGCCGGTTGAGATCGAGGCGATGACCCGCGATCTCGAGCAGATCCTGACCCACGTCGCCTCCCTCGATGCCCTCGATACCCGGGGCGTGCCCCCGACCCTTCACGGCTTCGACCTGCCGACCCCGCTCCGTCCCGACCGCCCGGCTCCGGCCATGGACCCCGAGCTCGCGGTCAGCAATGCGCCGGCTCGCCAGGGGACGGCCTTCCTCGTCCCGAAGGTGCTCGAGGAGGAGGGTTAGCCGGATGTCCCAGGCGGAGACAATTCTCTCCGGCAGCCTCCAGCACCAGCGCGAGGCCCTCGACCGGAGCGAGATCACTGCGTCCGACCTCGTCCAGGCGAGCCTCGCCCGCATGGATCGCCATGCGCACCTGACGGCGGTCGTGACCCGCCAGGACGAGGCGGCGCTGCGCGATGCGGAGGCGGCCTCGCGCCGGATCGCCGCGGGCGCTGCGCGTTCGCTGCTCGACGGGATTCCCGTCGTCCTGAAGCACAACATCGTGCAGCAGGGCCAGCTGGCGACCTGTGCCGCGCGGATCCTCGAGAATTTCGTCTCGCCCTACGACGCGACGGTCGTCGAGCGGCTGCGCGCCGCGGGGGCCGTCGTCGTCGGGCGCGCCAACATGGACGAGTTCGCGATGGGCTCGTCGACGGAGAGCTCGATCTACGGGCCGTGTCGCAATCCCTGGGATCCGGCGCGCTCCTGCGGCGGGAGCTCGGGGGGCAGTGCGGCGGCGGTCGCGGCGGGCATTGCGCCGCTTGCGCTCGGCAGCGATACGGGTGGGTCGATCCGGCAGCCGGCGAGCTTCTGCGGTGTCGTGGGCTTCAAGCCGTCCTACGGCCGGGTCTCGCGCTGGGGCCTCGTTGCCTTCGCTTCTTCCCTTGACCAGATCGGACCCTTCGCACGGCGGGTCTCCGATTGCGCAGTGCTATTCGAGCAGATCGCGGGGCACGACGAACGGGACTCGACCTCGCTGCCGCAGCCGGCGCCCAAGCTGCGCGAGCGCCTCGATGGTGACGTCGCCGGCATGACGATCGGGCTGCCGAAGGAGTACCTGGTCGAGCAGGGGGTCGATCCGGGCGTGCTCGCGCGGGTGCGCGAGGCGATCGCGGTGCTCGAGGGGGCCGGCGCGAAATTCGTCGAAGTCTCGCTGCCCCACACCGCGCATACGATCGCGACCTACTACCTGATTGCGACGGCAGAGGCCTCGAGCAATCTCGCCCGCTTCGACGGCATCCGCTACGGCCGGCGCGCCAAGGATGCGGTCGATCTCGAGGATCTCTACCGGCGCTCGCGCTCGGAGGGCTTCGGGGCCGAGGTGAAGCGGCGCATCCTGCTCGGGACCTACGTGCTCTCGGCCGGCTACTACGACGCCTATTATGGCAAGGCGCAGCGCGTACGAACGCTGATCCGGCGGGATTTCGAGCTTGCCTTCGCGAGCTGCGACGTGATCCTGACGCCGACGGCGCCGGAGACGGCTTTCCGGCTCGGCGAGAAGAGCGGCGATCCCCTCGCGATGTATCTCTCCGACGTCTATACGGTGTCGGCCAATCTCGCGGGGCTGCCGGCGCTCTCGCTCCCCTGCGGTCTCTCGAATGGGCTCCCGGTCGGGCTCCAGCTGCTCGGCAAGCCGATGGACGAGCTCTCGATCCTGCGCGTCGGCGACGCCTTCGAGCGGTTGACGCCGCATCATCGACTGACGCCGCCCGAGGTGGCGTGATGGGGCTCGTCGACGCAAGGCGCCCGATGGAGACCGCGCGATGACGGATTGGCGCGATCGCTACGAGCTCGTGATTGGCCTCGAGGTGCACACGCATCTCAAGACCGCGTCGAAGCTCTTCAGCCCGGCGCCGGTCCGCTACGGCGATGCGCCCAATCACGCGGTGCACCCGATCGATCTGGCGCTGCCGGGCGTGTTGCCCGTTTTGAACGAGCGGGCGGTCGAGCTCGCGATCCGGCTCGGGCTCGCGATCCACGCGACCGTGAACCCGGTCTCGGTCTTCGCGCGCAAGAACTACTTCTATCCGGACCTGCCGAAGGGCTACCAGATCTCGCAGTACGAGGACCCGATCGTCTCTGGCGGCTGGCTCGAGATCGACGTCGCTCTCGATGTCGCTCCCAATGTCGCTCTCAATGCGAAGAGGGGCGAGAC
Source organism: Deltaproteobacteria bacterium (assembly GCA_031400655.1). Classification (GTDB taxonomy): domain Bacteria; phylum Myxococcota_A; class UBA9160; order UBA9160; family UBA4427; genus UBA4427. The sequence goes on from JANNQH010000043.1 coordinate 5,036, forward strand.
GACCACGCGCCGCCGGATCGGGATCACCCGCGCGCATCTCGAAGAGGACGCTGGCAAGTCGATCCACGACGACGCGGTTGCCGGTGGCTCTGACTCCGCCATCGACCTGAATCGCGCCGGCGTGCCGCTACTCGAGATCGTGTCGGAGCCGGACCTGCGAACGCCGGAGGAAGCGAGCAGCTATCTCCGCACGCTGCGCGCGATCCTGCGGGCTCTCGAGGTCTCGGACGCGGACATGGAAAAGGGCCAGTTCCGCTGTGACGCCAACGTCTCCGTTCGCCTCAAGGGCGAGACGGCCTTCGGCACGCGCACCGAGATCAAGAATCTGAACTCCTTCGCCCACGTCGAGGACGCGATCGAGGTCGAGGCCGTTCGGCAGATCGAGCTCATCGAAGACGGCAAGTCCGTCGTCCAGGCGACCATGGGCTACGACCCGGATCGCCGCCGTACCCATGTGCAGCGCCTGAAAGAGAATGCCGACGACTATCGTTATTTCCCGGACCCCGATCTGATCGAGCTGCGGATCGACCCGGCGCGGATCGAGTCCGTGCGGGCGAGTCTGCCGGAGCTTCCCGACCAGCGGCGGGCGCGCTTCGAGTCCGAGTATGCCCTCTCGCCCTATGAGGCAGGGCTCCTCACGACATCCCGCACTCTCGCCGATTTCTTCGAGGCGACCGCCCGCGCGAGCGGCTCACCGAAGGCGGCCTCGAACTGGATCATCCGCGACCTGCTGCGCGTCCTGAAGGAGCGCGATCTCGAGGTCGAGCAGACGGCCCTCTCGCCCGACATGCTGGCCAGTCTGATCCGCCTGGTCGATGCCGGTCGTCTCACGGCGCGCAGTGCCGCCGAGATCTTTCCGACCCTCGTCGCGGAGGGCGGTGACCCGGAACGCTTGATGGTCGAGCGGGGTCTCGAGGCGGTCTCGGATTCGGGATCGATCGACCGCTTCGTCGATCAGGTGATCGCGGCCCATCCCGACGTCGTGGCCCAGATCCGCAGCGGCGATGACAAGCCGCTCAACTTCCTGATGGGCCAGGTCATGAAGGCGAGTCAGGGCAAGGCCGAGCCGGGCTCGGTGCGGAAGGCTCTCGCGCAGAAGATTCGCGGCTGACGAAAGCGCTCTGACGAATGATGCGGAAGGAGGACAGGCTGCCGACGCGCACGAGGCTCGCCGTGGCGATGGGCATCATCGCGCTCCTGATCCTGTCGGGGGTCGGGTTCGTCGCCGTCGCCCTGCCGAAGCTCGTCAACACGCCGGAGTTCCGCGCGGCGCTCGCAGCCCGCGCCGGGCAGGCGCTCGGAACGCCGGTCGAGTGGAAGAATCTCGGGATCGGCTTTTTTCCACCGCGCGTGGTGATCGAGGCGCCGGTGTTGGTCGGACAGGGCGTGTCGCGCGAAGCGGCCGCGAGTGTCCGGGCCGAAGCGATCGATCTGCGGCTCTCACTGCTGCCGCTGCTCCAGCGCCGGATCGCCATCGAGTCGCTCGTCCTCCACGGGGTCGAGCTGATCGTCTCGCGCACGCCAGAGGGATTCGTGCTCCCCGATCTTGGCGGCGGCGCATCGGACGCCGAGGATGCGGCTTCCGATCCAAACGCGGCGGGGGCAGGAAGCGAAGCAGGCGGCACGTCCTTCGTGCTCGATCTGCGTGAGCTCCGGGTCGAGAACGGCCGAGTGCTCGTGCACGACCAGACGCTCTCGCCCCCGGTCGACTGGCGTCTCGACGAGCTCTCCCTGCGTGCCCGCGGTCCCTCTCTCGACGAACCGCTCGACGAACCGCTCGACGTCGAGCTGACCGCGCACCTCTTCTCGAACGACCGTGAGCTCGGCACCCTCTCGGGCGCCGGAAAGCTCGATCGCGACGGCGAGTACGATCTCGGCTTCGAGCTCGAGCATGTCCAGGTCGCCGCGCTTTCGACCTTCCTCCCCGACCCGCAGGTCGTCTCCGGCGAGCTGTCGGGCCAGCTCTCGGTCGCAGGCAAACGGAGCGCGCTCTCGCGCTTGACGACGGACCTCGACATCGCGGGCCTGCGGCTTCGCACGCGCGGGGTCGAGCTCGTGGGCGAGCTCGAGCTCCGCGCCCAGCGTAAATCCGAAGCGGCCATCGCCTTCGAGGCCGTCTGGTCGGCGGCCGAATCCGGGGGCGGCGCGAAGATCACGGGTGAGCGGACGAGTAGCGGAGATCTCGCGTTGACGGCCCTGCTCGAGCAGCTCGAGCTCGCACCGTTCGCTCCGCTGGCGGGAGCGGATCGAAGCATTGCCGGGCGTGCGACCGGCGAGGTCTCGCTCGAGACCGACGCCGGCGAGCTCGACCGCGTCGAGACGGATCTCGCGATCGAGTCGGCGCGTTATGCCGATGGCCGGATCGACGCGAAGGGCAAGCTCGATCTCGCCCTCGGCCTCGAAGGACTCGAGTCGCAGGATCCCGTCCGAATCCAGGCGGTCTTCGCGCCCGAGAGCGGCGGGCGTGTCGACGTGAACGGCACGGGCACGGTTGCCGGCGCGGTGCGTGGGGCACTTCGCTTCGACGCCTTCGACGTGTCGCTCGTCGCGCCGCTGCTGCCGCAGGACACCCAGGTCTCGGGCAAGCTGACCGGAGAGGTCGAGCTCGAGACGACGGCGGAGCGCGAGCTCGCCCGGCTCGCGAGCCATCTGCGGATCGGTGCGGCGCGAGTCGTGCGGGCGCCCGTCGACGTCGCAGGCGATTTGACGCTCACTGCGCGGATCGACGGCGACGGCCCGATCGAGCTCGACGCCAAGGCGGCGCTCGCCGACGGCGGGCGCGTCGAGCTCGTCGGCACATCGACTCGCAAGGGCGTCCTGGATCTGAAGGCCGAGCTCTCGAACTTCGATCTCGCGGCGGCGACGCCGTTTGTCGCCTCCCCCGATCTCGCGCTCGCGGGCCGCGCCACGGGGCACGGAAGGCTCGCGGGCGCCTACGACGCCCTCGACTCCCTCGCCCTCGATCTCGAGATCGCGGGTGCGGCCCTCCGGATGAGCGATACGCGCATCGACGGACCGCTCGCGGTCGAGCTCGATGTCGCGAATCCCTTTGCCAAAGAGCGCCGGGGCACCGTCGACCTCGACCTGACACTTTCTGAGGTCGCCGTCGGAGAGTCGTTCAAGAAGCCCGCCGGTGTGCGGGCCGAGCTGGCGACGAAATTTTCGGGGGATCCGTCGGGCGGGCTCGCCTTCGAGAGCCGGGGCGAGCTCAACAACATCAATGAGCTGCTGCTCCGGGGCGCGATCGGGGGCAAGACGAGTGTCGCCATCACCAGCTCGAGCTTCGACCTGAAAGGCTGGTCGGGGCTCGTGCCGTCGCTCGCCGCGCACGAGCCCGCGGGCGTCGTCGCATTCGAGGGCTTCTCGCTCGAACGGCGCGAGGGGGCGAAGGATCGCTTCGGCGGGCGCATCGCGCTGCGGACCGTCGATTTGTCGCTGCCGGGGGCTGGACGAGTCCGGCTGCGGGGGAATCTGGTCGGCGCCGGAGAACGCATCGAAGCGAACGCGCTCTCGGCGACGATCCACGGGCTCACCCTCGCCATCGACGGCCGTGTCAATGACCCGCTCGTCGACGCGAAGTTCGAGCTCGCGGCCCACTCGGTCGGTGAGGCCGAGGCCAACGATCTGATCTCGGGCCTGACCTCCGCGCGGGACACCGTGTTCGGCGCTTTGCGCTTCGACTCGAAGCTCGCGGGCATGGCCGGCGGCGAGGCGAGTCTCTATGACACGCTCACCGGGTCGGTGCGCTTCACGATCGGCGAGAGCGGCGGGGGGCGACTGCGCGGCGTCTCGCTGCTGCGCACGACGCTCGGGCAGATTCCGCTCCTCGGCGGGGCGACGCGGCTTGCGCAGAAGCTGCGCGCGCAGCCGGCCGAGCCCGACTACCTGGGCGAGGAGTTCGAGCTCATCGAGGGCGACCTCGCGATCGCGGCCGGCGAGATCGACGCGCGAACGCTGCGCATTCGGTATCGCGGATACGAAGCGCGGTTGACTGGGCGCATGCATCTCGCGGGCCTCGCGCTCGACATGCGCGGCGAGCTGCTGCTCGATTCCCCGCTCGTCGCGCTGCTGGCGGGTCGGCCGGCCAGCGAGCTCGCGGGTCGTCCGCCCGTTCGCATTCCGCTCGCCCGCGTCACGAACACGCTCTCCGACCCGAAGGTCTCACTCACGGTCGAGACGCTTGCCGCCGTGCCGAAGCTCCTGTTCCTCACGACGGGCGTCGACCAGATGCTCGGCCAGGCGGTCGGCAACGTCCTTGGAAAAGTTGGCGACAAGATCGGTGGGGTCGTCGGGAAGTCGGGCGGGAACCAAGGCGGGAAGGTCGCGGACGAAGTGGGTCAGGTGGCTGAGACGCCGAGGTCGGGCGAGGTTGCGGCCGCGGCGGCCGAACCGGTGACTGAACCTGTTGCCGAGGGGACGGGCGGCGTCGAAGAGCCGGTGCGCGGAGTCGAGGCGGCTGCGAACAGTGCTGGTGAGGCGGTCGGCGAGGCCGCGAGCTCGGAGGACGCTGGCGATCGACCGGCCAGCGGTGCGCTCGAGGCGCCGAGCGACGGCGGCAGTCCGTAGGCAAGCCGTTCGCAGCCGGCAGCCTGCGCGCTCAGGACCCATGCCGGCGGACCGATAGGAGGGCAGGGAGACCCTTGATGCCCTCGACGATCCTCTGTGTCCAGGAAGACCGCGCGGTCGGACGCGCGCTTGCGCTGGCGCTCGAGGCAGACGGTCACGAGGTCCTGTTGGCCCATGACGGCCGCCGCTGTCTCGACATCGTCGAACGCCAGACTCCCGATCTCGTCGTCCTCGATATCTATCTCTCCCGCCAGGATGGCTTCGAGGTCCTGGCTTCGCTGCGGCAGCGGCCGTTGGCGAGCGCGCTCCCGGTCCTGCTCGTCTGTGGCGGCGACGTGACCCGGGAGATCGTCGCCCGCGCCGAACGTCTCGCAGCGGTCGGCGTCGTCTCTTCGTCGATGACGCCGGAGCAGCTGGCGCACCGCGTCGCCGGCGTGCTCGACGGCGGTGACAAACATCCGGCGGCGAGCTTCCGCACGCCCAGCCACGGCACGCTGCGCGAGCTGCCGATTCCCGAGCTCCTGCGCGCGATCCACATCGACGGCCTCGACGGCGTCCTGCTCCTCGATCACGGGCGCAAGAAGAAGGCGATCGAGTTCCGCGGCGGCTGGCCGGTGTCGGTGCGCTCGAATCTCGTCTCCGAATGTCTGGGCTCCTACCTCGTCGAGCACGGCCGCGTCACCCAGGCGCAGCTCGACGAGTCGATCGAACGCATGCGGACGGGCGAAGGGCTCCAGGGCGAGATCCTCGTCGCGATGGAAGTGATGGACGAGGAGGCCGTCGTCGAGGCGCTCGAGGGACACGCGCTGCAGAAATTCCTCGAAATCTTCGGCTGGCGGGACGGGCGCTTCGAGCTCCGCCGATCGGCGAAGGTCGAGAAGGGCTCGGCGATCGGAATCGAGGGCCACCCCTCGAAGCTGATCGTCGACGGTGTTCGCCAGCAGTATCCGCTGAAGCAGATCGATCGTTATTTCGCGGCCCACCGCGACACGTTCTTCGTGCCCCAGAACGACGTCCAGAATCAGCTCGACGAGCTGACGCTCGCGCAGCCCGAGGTCGAATGGCTGCAAAGTCTCGACGGCGCCACCCGGGTCGCGACCCTCGAGCGGGCGCCCGAGGCGATCCGCCGCCTCGCCTTCGCGCTGCTCTGCATCGAGGCCTTCTCGGTCGAGGGTCGAGCCGGTGACCGCGAAGCGTCGCGCACGGCGATGAACCGCGTCGTCGATGGAGTGGTGGATGGCGTGCGCGAAGGCTCCCGCTCGGGCAGCGACGAGAAGCTGCGCATCGAGCTGGCCGCCCTCGCCAACGGTATGCAGGGCAAGGATCACTACGGCGTGCTGGGCGTCGCCGCGAGCGCCGACGACGACGAGATCCGCGCCGCCTTCGCGACACTCGCCAAGCGCACCCATCCCGACCGCTTCCACGGGGCGAGCAGCTCCGTCCGCCACCTCGCTTCCCAGGCCTTCGCGCGGGTGACCGCCGCCCATGCCGCCATCGCGACGGCCGGGGACCGCCAGACTTACGCTGTCTCGCTCTCCCATGGCCGGCGCGAGGCCGAGGCCGTCGACGAAGGCCGCCGCGCACTGCAGGCCGAGACCGAGTTCCAGCGTGGCGAAGCGCTGATGGCCCAGCGTGCCTACGAGAGCGCCCTCATTTGCTTCGGCCGTGCGATGGAGAACTTCCCGAGCGAGGGCGAGTACCGCTCCTACTACGGCTGGTGCCTCTACCTCTGCCACCCCGACAACCAGGTCATGCTGGGTGAAGCGCTCGAACATTGCCGCGAGGGCGTGAAGCTGGCGAAGGATCGGGAGAAGCCCTACCTGTTGCTCGGCCGGCTTTACAAGGCCATGGGCAAGCCCGGCGCCGCGAAGAAGATGTTCTCGCGTGCCGTCGAAATCAAGCCGCAGTGTGTCGAGGCGATGCGCGAGCTGCGGATCATGAACATGCGTCGCGACAAAGACAAGGGCGTGCTGAAACGGATCTTCCGGCGCTGATGCATAGCAGCGCGCGCCGGGATCTCGCCCCCGGCACGAGCCCGACGAGGGACTGGGATTCACGATGGCGAAGAATGCGGCGAAGCGCGTCACGGGCGAAGAGATCTGGCTCGACGGCAAGTTCGTGAAGTGGGCGGACGCGAACGTCCACATCCTGACCCACACGCTCCACTACGGCCTCGGCGTCTTCGAAGGCATCCGCTGCTACCAGGGCGTCGATGGCCGCTCCGCGATCTTCCGCCTGCGCGAGCACATCCGGCGGCTCTTCGATTCCGCCAAGATCAACCTGATGACGATCCCGTACACGCCGGCCGAGCTCGAGAAGGCCTGCCTCGAAGCATTTCCGCGCAACCATCTCGCGGCGGGCTATGTGCGGCCGCTCGCCTTCATCGGCGACGGCGCGATGGGGCTGCATCCCGGCGAGAATCCGGTGCGCGTCGCCGTGATCGCCTGGGAGTGGGGCAAGTATCTCGGCGACGAGGGGATGGCCTCGGGCATCCGCGCCAAGGTCTCGACCTTCGCGCGGCATCACGTCAACTCCAAGATGACCAACGGCAAGACCTGCGGCGACTACGTCAACTCGATCCTCGCCAAGCGCGAGGCGCTGCTCGACGGCTTCGATGAAGCGATCATGCTCGACACCCAGGGCCTCGTCTCCGAGTGCACCGGCGAGAACATCTTCATCGTCCGCGACGGCAAGAT
>JANNQH010000044.1:0-2368 GCA_031400655.1 Deltaproteobacteria bacterium
GCTGCCCAGTCGGGACCGTCGGCATGATTGAAGAAATGCCAGGTATCGATCGTCACGCCGACGCCGGCCTCGCCGGCCGCCTCAATGAGGGCGCGAGCTCCGGGAATTCCGCGCAGCTGGCTTCCGCTCGAGAACTCGAGAGCGATCTTCGTGCCGCCGTCTCGCGCGCCCAGTGTGCGCAATGCGACCGCACACTCCTTCAGTCGCCGGACGACCTGGTCGTCGACGGGAACGACGACACGGGTATTCACGAATTCGGCGGAGAGTGCCCGCGCATAACGCACGTTCTCCTCGAGCTCGCTCGACGTGCGGTCGTCGTCGCCGATCGCGAGGCCCGAGATCTCCATGCAGGCAAGCCCCCGATCCCGCAGTCCGTCGGCGACGCGCTCGAGCTCGACCCCCTCGGCGTCGAGGGCGCGAAGCCAGAAGATGTCGGGGGCGATGGCATCGAATCCGGCGCTCGCAGCGGCGTCGAGATGCGCCTTCCACTGGGTCGGGAGCCCGTGGAAGGTCGAGTGGTTGAGCGTCGCGTAGCCGAAGCGAGGCATCGCCGGAGCCTATCCCTGTCGCGCGCGAACGGGTAGCCTTCGATCCGACCGCACAAGGAGCCCGCCCCGATGCCCAAGTCCTCGATCGCCCTGGCCCTGCTGGCTCTCGTCCTCGTCGTGCCTACCCTCGGCTGCGGTCATACCGAGCTCAACATGCGCATCCACGCCCTCGAGATCGAAGCGGATCGCCAGGCCGTGATCCGCCTGATCCACCAATACGCCCACGGCATCGACAGCCACGACGAAGCGCTGCTTCGCCGCACCTTCACCGCGGACGCCGTCGCCGTGTACAAGGGCGTCAACTTCCCGATGGACGTCAAACTCAGTGGCTTTCCGGCGATCCTCGAATGGTTGAATGCCCAGGTCGGCAATCGCGAAGGCGCAGCCCCCGGGCACTTCATGGATACCCATCTCGTCGAGCTCGACGGCAATCGCGCGACGCTCAAGACCTACCAGCACAACCGGACTCTCTCCGGGATCGGCGTCTACACCGTCGAAGCCGTCCGCACCTCCATGGGTTGGCGCATCCAGAAGCTCCACCTCGACGAGCGGATCCTCGATCCGAAGCTGCTCGAGGAAGTGAACACCCCCGCCACCCAGGAGCGGATCCGACGCTAGGCGGACGGCCGCCGCGGCGCGCTGCAGAGCCCTTCTCGACAAACCCCTGCCCTCGAACCCGTGGAGCCAGCCCGTGTCCGATCCGACGACGACTCCGAGCCGCGACGCCCTGCGCGATTTCCTCGCCCTGATCAGCCAGGTGGACCGCGAATTCCTCGGCCCCGACCGCAACGTCACGGCCCCCGCCGACGTCGCCGCCGGCGAGCACATGCTGCTCCATCTCATCAAATGCGGACTCGACACCTGGGTCGACAACGACGCCTCGCGCCCGCGCTTCGCGCTGCTCGCGAGCTCGGTCCTGAAATGGGGCGGTGAAGGGGCGGACAATCCGTCCCATTGCGCCCCCCTCGACCCGACGCGCCGCTACCGCATCACGGGCCGCATGCACGACGAGGCCTACATCAGCTTCACCGTCTACACCGGCAAGCAGGAAGGCGATTTCAACGACGGCGTCGTCGCGGCCCTGAACCACACCCAGTTTCCCCGCGACGCGTCGGGGCGCTTCTCGATCGAGATCTCGCCCCAGCCGAAGGCCGGTGCCCTCCACATGCAGTCCGGCAAGGCGAACTGCGTGATCGCGCGGCACTACTTCGAGCGCGAGACCTGCGCCATGGCGGATCCGCGGCTGCTCTGCGAGATCGACATCGAGTGTCTCGACGAGCCGGGCTTCCCGCGCCCGCTCGCGCCGGCGGCCCTCGCCGAAAAGCTCCGCGCGGCGATGACCTTCATCGAGAGCCAGACCCTCGCCCGCAAGCCGCCGAATCCCGCGAGCGCGCCGAGCTGGTTCTCGATGGTGCCGAACCAGCTCCCGAAGCCCGAGAAATGGGTCCCGACCGAGGGCGGCGGCGCCGGCGCCATCGACAACGCCTACTGCGCGGGGCTCGTCGTGCTGCAGCCCGACCAGGCCCTCGTGGTCGAGGCGCGCTGGCCGAAATGCGTCTACGCCAACGTGATGTTCTGGAATCGCTTCCAGCAGACGGGCGACTACCGCTATCGGAGCTGCTCGCTCAACCGAAAACAGATGAAGGCGGATTCCGACGGACGCTTCAGCTTCGTCGTCTCGCCGTTGGACCCGGGCCCGAAGGTTGCGAATTGGATCGACACGGAGGGCCAGTCCTTCGGCTCGCTCTACTGGCGCTTTCTCTTGCCGGAGGGCGACATCGAGAAGCCGGTGACGCGACTTGTTCCGCTGTCCGAGCTCT
>JANNQH010000045.1:0-10775 GCA_031400655.1 Deltaproteobacteria bacterium
AGGCGATACTCGAGGCGTTTCAGCGATTCCGCAGCGCGTCGCGGATCTCGGTCAGGAGCAGCTCTTCCTTGCTCGGCGCCGGGGGCGGAGCAGCCGCTTCCTTTTTGCTCGTCGCCGCCATCGCGGTGTTCATCGCCTTCACCACGAGGAAGATCGCGAAGGCAATGATCACGAAATCGAGCAGGACGTTGAGAAAGGTGCCGTAGTTGATCGAGACGGCCGCGGTCTCTCCGATGGCATCCTTGAGCGTGAGCTTCAGATCCGAGAAGTCGACGCCTCCGAGCATGACGCCGATCGGCGGCATCAGGAGATCGTTGGTGAACGACGTCACGATCTTGCCGAAGGCACCACCGATCACGACGCCGACCGCCAGGTCGACGACGTTTCCCTTCATCGCAAAGTTCTTGAATTCGCTCAACATGCCCATCGCTGAAACCTCCCCTTGCCCCGGATGATTCCGCGAGCTCCGGCACCTTACTGAGCGCGAATCCGATGGGTCAAGAGCTGGGTGCTAGTTTTTGCGGATTCAGTCTCGGCGAAATCATGCACCCGCCCCATTCGCCGGGAGTTTCCCCGCATTCCGCGGCCTTGCAGACCGTCAGGCGTCGATCCGGCGGTACTTGATCCGGTGCGGGGTGTCGGCGTCGGCGCCCAGGCGGCGGCGACGGTCCGCCTCGTAATCCTGATAATTGCCCTCGAACCACTCGACCTGGCTATCGCCCTCGAAGGCCAGGATGTGGGTCGCGATGCGGTCGAGGAACCAGCGATCGTGGCTGATGACGACGGCGCAGCCCGGGAAATCGATGAGCGCATCTTCGAGCGCCCGCAGCGTGTCGACGTCGAGATCGTTGGTCGGCTCGTCGAGCAGCAGCACGTTTCCCCCCGTCCGCAGCAGCAGCGCCAGGTTCACCCGATTGCGCTCGCCGCCCGACAGATCGCCGACGAGCTTCTGCTGATCGGTGCCCTTGAAGTTGAACGACGAGACCCAGGCCCGCGACGGCACCTCGCGGCTCCCGATCATGATCTTCTCTTCGCCTCCGCTGATGATCTGCCAGACCGTCTTCTTGGGATCGAGGTCGCGGCGATCCTGATCGACGTAGGAGAGCTTGACGGTCTCGCCGAGGCGCAGCGTGCCGTCGTCAGGCTTCTCTTCGCCCGAAATCATCTTGAAGAGCGTCGTCTTGCCCGCGCCGTTTGGACCGATGATGCCGACGATGCCGCCCGGCGGCAGCTTGAACGTGAGGCCATCGAAGAGCAGCTTGTCGCCGTAGGCCTTGCGAAGATTCTCCGCCTCGACGACCACATTGCCGAGGCGCTGGGGAACCGGAATCGAGATCTCGACCTTTTCCGGCGCACGCTCTCCGCCCTGCTTCACGAGCTCGTCGAAGGCGTTGATGCGGGCCTTGCCCTTCGCCTGTCGTGCCCGGGGCGACAGCTTGACCCACTCGAGTTCGCGAGACAGCGTCCGGGCACGGGCGCCCGCTTGTTTTTCCTCGATCTCGAGGCGCTTCGTCTTCTGCTCGAGCCAGGACGTATAGTTGCCCTGCCACGGGATCCCGCGGCCACGGTCGAGCTCGAGGATCCAGCCCGCCACGTTGTCGAGGAAATAGCGGTCGTGGGTGATCGCCACGACCGTCCCCGGATACTCCTGCAGGAAGCGCTCGAGCCAGGCGACGCTCTCGGCGTCGAGATGATTGGTCGGCTCGTCGAGCAGCAGCATGTCGGGCTTCGAGAGCAGCAGCCGGCAGAGGGCGACCCGCCGCTTCTCGCCGCCGGAGAGCGTGTCGACCTTGGCCTCGCCGGACGGGCAGCGCAGGGCCTCCATCGCGACATCGATCGTGCGCTCGATCTCCCAGGCGTCGGCCGCGTCGATCCGGTCCTGGAGCTTGCCCTGCTTCTCGAGCAGGGCGTTCATCTCGTCGTCCTCCATCGGCTCGGCGAATCGGGCGGAGAGCGCGTTGAACTCGTCGAGCAGCGCTCGGATTTCGGCGACGCCCTCCTCGACGTTGCCCATCACGTCCTTCGTCGGATCGAGCTTCGGCTCCTGAGGCAGATAGCCGACGCGCAGTCCCTTGGCGGGTCGGGCCTCGCCGAGGATATCCGTGTCGACTCCGGCCATGATGCGCAGGAGCGTGCTCTTGCCGGCGCCGTTCGCGCCGAGCACGCCGATCTTCGCCCCCGGCAAGAACGACAGCGTGATGCCATCGAGGATCACCCGATCGCCGATCACCTTTCGCAGATCCTGCATCGTGTAGACGAACTCGTGCGCCACGGATCGATCCCCTTCTTTGAAGAATTGCCCTATTTCTGCTCGCGGTCGGGCGAGTCTAGCCCCGACCCGCCCTCTGCACAGCGGGCGCGCGACTCCTCCCGCAGCAGCAGCAGCAGGCTCGACGAATCGAGCCGCCCGCCGCCCAGGCGCTGGACCTCGGCATAACGCGCGTCGACCGCCCGCGTGAGCGGCAGCGGAATCCCGCGCTGCTCGCCCTCCACCAGGGCCATCCCGAGATCCTTCCGCATCCAATCGACGGCGAAGCCGAAATCGAAGCGGCCCTCGAGCATCGTCCCGGCCCGGTTCTGCATCTGCCACGAGGCCGCCGCGCCGCGCGAGATGACGTCGACGACCGCCGCCGCGTCGAGCCCCACCTGCTCTGCGAAATGCAGCCCCTCGGCAAGCGCCTCGACGAGTCCCGCAATGCAGATCTGGTTCACCATCTTCGCGTACTGGCCGTGGCCGGGGGGCCCGATCAGGGCGTGCTTCGCGGCAAAGCAGTCGAGCAGCGGACGGGCGCGTTGATAGTCGGCGTCGAGTCCACCGAGCATGATCGTGAGCGTTCCCTGCTCCGCACCGATCTGCCCGCCGGAGACGGGCGCGTCGAGGAAGCCGATCCCGCGCGCCCGGGCCTCGGCATGCAGATGCTGGGCGAGAGAGGCCGAGGCGGTGGTGTGATCGATGAAGAGCGAGCCGCGCACCATCGCGGGAAGAGCGCCCTCGGCAGCGAGGGTGATCGCGAGCAGATCCGGGTCGGCGCCGGTACAGGCGAAGACGATCTCGGAATGACGAACCGCCTCGGCCGGCGTCGCGGCCGAGCAGACTGCGAGTCCGGCGTGCGCACGGCAGAATGCCTCAGCCTTCGCGGGGGTCCGATTGTAGACGGTGACGCGATGACCGGCGCGGGCGAGATGCCCCGCCATCGGAAAGCCCATCACGCCAAGGCATAAGAACGCAACGTCTCGCGCCCCGCTCATCGCGAGGCCTCCGGCAGACCGTCGACGTAGACGATCTCGCGGGTCTGGAGAGCCGGGATTCGCTCGCCCGGCGTGAGGATTCCGACGAGATTCAGCGGATCGCTCCCGCAGACGCGCACGCGCTTGCCGTCGCGCGGCGTCTTGCGCACGCGGGCGAGACAGTCGAGCGCTTCCGGGAGCGCGAACTGCTCGCCGGTGAAGCCGGAGACGAAGCGCCCGCCGCGAATCGCGCCGCGCGCCTCGAGGCGCCGCAAGGCCCACACGACGTCGCGCCACGGCAGCGCCAGATTCTCGCGCGCCACGACGTCGCGGAACACGATGCCCCAGCGTGCGAGCAGCTGTTCGGCCAGCGCTTCCGCGAGCCGATCCCGATCTTCGACCGGCTCCCGCTCGGGAACCAGCGACCAGCGACCCTCGGCTCCCGACGCGACCCCCATCGCACCGCCCCGCCGAAGCCCACGCCGCGCCCGCCCATCCGCGCGCCCCCGCGATTCCGGCGCACGGGCCGCCAGCAGCAGGCGCAGCGCCTGGAACCCGTCGACCTGGACCCGGCCCCGGGCGACGAGCTCCCAGAGCGCCGCTTCGACATCGACCGGGCGTTCGCCGAGGGCCGCGGCGAGGTCGGCATGGAAGACCGCACCGCGCGCAGCCAGGCCGTCGAGGATGCGCTGCGCGAGGGGGCTCGGCCCGGATACGTCCGCGCGCTCGTCGGTTCGATGGGCCTGCATCAGCCAGGCGAGATCGGCGCGCAACACGAGCGACAACGGCGTGGCGCGCGTCGTACCCGATGGCGAAAGCGGCGCGAGTCGCAGCCAGGAGACATGACCCGACAAACACGCGACGTCGAGCCATTCGGGACGATAGTCGCGCAGGCGCAGCGCCAGGACCGAATCCTCCCACGCCCCCGCCGCGAGCTCGAAGCCCTGGAGCTGCTCGATCACCTGGACAAGGCCGGCGGCGCCTTCGAGTGCGCTGCCGTCCGCCACGTGCTGCCACGCGAAGAGCATGCGCAGAAAATCCTGCGCGGTGACCGGCTCGATCGACGATCGCAGCCGGCGTTGTGAATCGTCGTGAATCCGCGCGAGCAGCCGCCGCGCACAGAATTGCTCGGGCCCCTCGAAGCTGCCGCGTAGCACGAAGCCCTCGGCCTCGAGGGCCGCGAGGCCGATCTCGACGAGTCCCGTCCGGACGCCCAGACAAGACGCGAGGCTCAGCGCATCGATCGGGCCCGTCGTCTCGAGCTGGCCGCGCAGCACGTGGGCGATCGCGGCGTCCTCGGCGGAGCCGACGCGTCCGCCGGTCGTCGGATGCAGCGCCGTCACCCAGTCCCGGCGCTCCGTCGCCGCCCAGAATTCGACGCCATCCGCGGCAGTGAATGAGAAGCCGCGGCCCAGGGCCTCGAGCTCGAGATAGTCGCGCCGCCAGGCCGGCTCGGCGCGCCAGTAGCCGGTCCCGAGCAACAGATCGTGGAGCTCTTCGCGATCCCGGGGCGCAGGCCGCGCCTGCTCCCGCACCCGCGCGATTGCGTCGGCGTCGAGGCGCGAGAGATCGCGCGCTTCGACCGGCAGGCCGCGGCGCATCCGGACGGCTCGCGTGCGCCGCTCTTCGAGGGGGGCGTCGTCGAGGAAGGTGAAGGGGCGGCCGTTCAGGATCTCGTGGGCCAGCGGCGAGGGCTCGGTCGTGTCGACGCAGTGGATCGCGAGCCCACCCGCCTCGATGCGCGCGACGAGCGAGGCGAGTCCCGACGCGTCGAGGGCTTCGCTGAGGCAATCGTGGAGGGTCTGACGCACGAGCGGGTGGTCCGGGATCTCGATCGGCCCGGCGACGTTCTCCTGGCAGGCAGCGGCCTGCGGAAACACGGCGGCCATCAGATCGTCGGCCTCCATGCGCTGGATCGCGGGCGGATTCTTCTTCCCGCCGCGAAAGCGCAGGATCGCGAGTGAGCGGTTCAGATTCCAGCGCCAGCGCGCCGTGAAGAGGGGCGTCGGGAGCACGGCCTGGCAGAGCGTGTCCTCGAGGCCGTGGGACGAGAGGAAGTGCGGCACGTCGGAGAGCGGGAAGCTGTGGTGTGGACCGAGCGAGAGCACCATCGCGTCGTCGTTGGCCGCCGCCTGCAGCTCGAAATTGAAGTTCCGGCAGAACTTCTTGCGCAGTGCCAGACAGAGCGCGCGGTTCAGACGCCCGCCGCGGGGTGAGTGGATCACGAGCTGCATGCCGCCGGCGTCGTCGAAGAAGCGCTCGAGCACGAGCCTGTCGCGGGTCGGGAGCGCACCGAGCGCCGCGCGAGAGACCGCGAGATAGCGGACGATCTGGACGATCGCGTCTTCGCCGAGCTCGGTTTCGCTGGCAAGCCAGGCCCGGGCCCCCGGCTCGTCGCCGTTCGCGAGCATCGGCTCGAGGGCCGCGCGCAGCTCGGACACCTCGTCCGAGAGCTCTTCCGTCCGAGCCGGCGCTTCACCCGCCCAGTAGGGAATGTTGGGCGATGATCCCTCCGCATCGACGACCCGCAGCTTCCCCGCCTCGACGCGCCGGACCCGCCAGGTCGCGCTCCCGAGCAGGAACACGTCCCCCGGCAGGCTGTCGATCGCGAAATCCTCGCCCACCGTCCCGATGAAGGTCTCGTCGGGATCCGCGACGACGCGGTAGTCGGCGATGTCGGGAATCGCGCCGCCCGAGGTCAGCGCCGAGAGCCGCGCGCCCCGGCGCGCACGGAGCATGCCGCCGATCCGATCGCGGTGGACATAGGCGGCGCGGCGGCCCCGGCCGGTCTCGAGACCGTTCGAGACGAGCTCGACGACCTCGCTGAAGCTCTCGCGCGAGAGGCCCTCGTAGGGCGCCGCCGCGCGCAGACAGTGGTAGAGCTCTTCTTCTTTCCAGGGCTCCGCCGCACACGCCGCCACGATCTGCTGGGCCAGGATGTCGAGGGGCGCCACCGGCGGATGGACGCGGTCGAGTCGACCCGCGCGAATCGCGCGCAGCAGTCCCGCACACTCGACCAGCTCGTCGCGGGTGAGCGGATAGAGCCTCCCCTTCGGCAGCCCAGCGAGAAAATGCCCCGAGCGGCCCACTCGCTGCAGGAAGGTCGCGATGCTGCGCGGCGAGCCGATCTGGCAGACGAGCTCGACCGGGCCGATGTCGATCCCGAGCTCGAGGGAGGCCGTCGCGACCAGCGCGCGCAGGCGGCCGTCGCGGAGCGCCGACTCGACGCGCAGGCGGCGTTCTTTCGAGAGGCTCCCGTGATGGGCGGCGACACCTTCCTCGCCGAGCTTTTCGGCCAGCTGGTGCGCCAGGCGCTCGGCCATCCGGCGCGTGTTGACGAAGACGAGGGTCGTACGGTGGCGCTCGACCTCGCCGGCAATCTGCGCGATCAGCTCGCCCATCTGCTCGCCGGAGGCGACCGCTTCGAGCTCGCTCTCCGGCAGCACGACCGCGAGGTCGAGAGCGCGGCGATGGCCGACGTCGACGATCGTGCAGCGCGGCATGCCATTCGCATCGACCCGCTCCGGACCCACGCCGACGAGCAGCTTCGCGATGCGTTCGATCGGGCGCTGCGTCGCCGAGAGCCCGATGCGGGTCGGCGATTGATCACACAGCGCCTCGAGCCGCTCGAGCGAGAGCGCGAGATGGGACCCGCGCTTGTCACGTGCGAGCGCGTGGATCTCGTCGACGATCACGGTCCTTACCGGCCGCAGGATCTCGCGCCCCCGCGCCGAGGTGAGCAGCAGGTAGAGCGACTCGGGGGTGGTGACGAGGATCTGGGGCGGCCGCTTGATGAGCGCCGCGCGCTCGCCGGGCGAGCTGTCGCCGCTGCGAAGCGCCACCCGGATCTCGGGCACCGCCAGCCCGAGCGAGCGCGCCAGCGCTTCGATCTCCGCGAGCGGCCGCGCGAGATTCTCATGGATGTCGGCGGCGAGAGCCTTCAGCGGCGAGATGTAGACCACCTCGACGCCGGGCGGCCGGACGTTCTCCCGCGCCACGGGCACGGGGGGATTCGGATCGAGGCGGAAGGGCTCGTCGCGCGCGCAGCCAAAGCGCGTCTGCGTTCGCGACCGGCGATAGAGCTCGTCGATGCAGACGAGGAACGCGGCGAGGGTCTTGCCGGAGCCGGTGGGGGCGGCGATCAGCGTGTGCTCACCGCGGGCGATCGAAGGCCAGCCCTCGCGCTGGGGCGCCGATGGCCCTTCCGGGAATCGCCCCTCGAACCAGCGTCGCACTGCGGGATGAAAGCCAGCGAGAACCGTCATGCAGGCCGCCCAATCTAGCGGCCGGACCCGGTGAGCGAAACAGAGGCGAAAACAATCTGCGGGTGCGCCGCCCTGACCGGGGGGATCAGGGCGCCGCCGGCTCCGCCGCGAGGGCTTCGAGGTCGGCCAGCAGCCGGTCTTCCTCGCCCGGCTTCGGCAGGTAGTGCTCGAGCAGGCGTCCGTCGTGGACCAGGAACGTGATCAGTGTGTGATCGATCGTTCCGTCTGCTCTTCGAAGCGACCCGACGCCGTAGGCCCGGGCCAGCTTCGCGAGGGTCTCGCTCGGGCCGGTCAGGAAGGACCAGTTCGAAAGCTCGGCACCCCGTTCCTTCGCATAACGCGCGAGCTCCGCCGGTTGGTCGTACTCGGGATCGAGGGAGAGCGAGAGGAAGCGGACACGCGGGCGCAGCGCCTCGGGAATCCGGCGCTGGAGCGCCACCTGCCGCGAAGTCTGGACCGGACACGGCCCGGGACAGCGGGTGTAGATGAAGTCGACCAGCAGCACACGCTCGCGGAGCTCCGCGAACACGACCGGTCTGCCCGCCTGATCGATCAGCTCGAAGCCGGGCACCGGACTCGAGCGCACGAGCCCGTCCCCGAGCCGCCGCCAGCCCTGCTCGTAGGCGCCCTCGCCCACGACCTCGACCGCGACGATCTCGTAGCTCCGCCCCGTGAAATCGACCTCGAAATCGATCACCTGTCCGCGCTCGAGCTGCCCCAGGACCGCGGCATCGGGCACCGCGAAATTCATGGTCATCGCGGGCATCAGCCCCGCGATGTCGTCGTGCTCGATCAGCACCTGCGCGTTCTCGCGATCGACGTCCTCGACGATGCCGTGAGCCGGATGACGACCGATGCCGGTCTGGTCACGCTCGCAGCCGACACACAGGATGAAGAACGCGCCAAGCATCAGGGTCGCGGCGAGTACGCCGACGGGGCCGGAGCGCGCCGACGATCGACTCAGAAGGCCCATTGCCAGCCCGTCGTGAGCGTCCAGTCCTGCTCGAGCTGGGGCCCGTCGAGATCCTGATGGACGGGCACCGAAAGCTCGACGGCGAGTCGCTGCCCGCGTCCGAGCCCAGGCAGGTCGTAGGCGAGCCCCGGCCCGATCAGGAAGCGCGTGCCCCCGCGCGCCTTGCCGTTTTCCGACGGATTTTCGATGGGATCGAAATCTTCATCGCGCCCGCGCAGGTTGTTCTGCTTCTGCCACTGGACCCGCAGCGAGCCCGAGAGCCCGGCCACGAGCCGTACCTGACTCCAGAGCGACGCCTCGAAGCGGCTGCCTTCGCGATAGCCGAGGCCATTCTCGTCGATCGGGTGTCGCCCCAGCGCCTGGCCGCCCCATGAGAGCCAGTCGTACTCCCCTCGGTAGCTCCAGCCCCACTCGAAATCGAAGGTCCCGTTGCCGATCTGCGAGTCGTACGGGAGCCGACGGCCGTCGCGGTCCTCCTTGCGGATGCTGCCGTTCGGGATGTCGAAGCCGATGTGGACGTGGGAGGATTCGCGGCCTTTTCGGATGAAGGGGACGATCAGCGCGATCACGATGTCGCCCACGCCGTCCGTCTGGTCGCGGCGCCGATAGGCGGTGTCGCCTTCGAGAGTCTCGAGGTCCTTCTGGATGAACGGGACCTGGAGCGCGAGGGTCGTGCGCGGGTGTGGCGCGTAGGCGATCTCGACGAGATGGGTCGTGACGTCGAGAGACCGCGGCGTCTCTTTGTAGGTGACGTAAGGAGACTGGCGGGTGCGGACGATGCCCGGCCGCGCGTCGCGATCGCCGACCAGCAGTCCCTGGTACTTCGCGCGCGCGTATTGGTACCGAACGCGCATCTGCTTGCCTTCGAGAGGCTCGATGAAGCGCGTTCCGATGGGAGCAGGGGGCGCGGGGCGAACGCTGGGGGCCGGCGCTGCCGGCGGCTCGCTCGCGGGCGGCGGCTCGGCTTGCTCGTCGGCCCGGGCCGTCGACACGGCCATCAGCGCGACGACCAGGCCGCCGAGCAGCGCCGTCGCAAACGCGGCCGAGCGCAAATCGATCAGGCGCACGAAGCCGTCCGCAGAGCGCGTCGCACCGCGTCCTCGACCCGCCCCCCCGCGATCGCACGGGCGCTCCCGCTCGCCTCGTCCACTCTGCACCGGCGCAAGCTAGACGACGCCCCCCCCTCGGCACAACCACATCAGGGCGCGCCGAGCGCCTGCCGGAACGTTCGTTCGAGCTCAGCGAGCTCCCGCCGAAACGCGCGCCGCACACCGCGCTCGACGCTTCCGGATCGGAGCACCGCCGACCACAGCTCGACCAGGCCGTGCTCGCCCCCGCTCCGGGCGAGAAAGTCGATGAACGCATAAGACTCGAGGTAGGCGATCGCCGCCGCATCCGGAGCCAGACCGCCGAATCCCGGGCGACTCAGATCCGAGACGAAAAAGAGCCCGCCGCCGCGGGCGACGCGCTCGAGCGCCGCCAGCTCGCCGCTCGACAGGAAACGTTTGCCGGTCGAGCGCGCCTCGAACCACTCGGCGAGCCCTTCGTTCAGCCAGGCGGGCAGCACGAGATTCGGCGCCTCCGCGTCGAGGGCGGCGTGGACGAGCTCGTGATGGAGGACGCGCACGAGCGACTCCGTCACGCGCTCGCCGCCGCGGATGTGGATCGAGCCACCGTAGAAGCCCGCCGCCGGAAATCGGAACAAGCCGGCGAAGCGGGCATCGAAGAGCGCGGGATCCCAGACGGAGACGCTGAGCTTCCGGACCGGCCGCAGCTCGAGCAGGTCGCCGAGCAGGTCATAGGCCGCCTCGAGCTCGCGCAGCACGCTCTGCTCGAATTGCCGGGAGCCGCGGAGACCCGAGTGCTCGTCGAGATCGACGTCCTGATAGAGCGTGAAGTGGAGTGACTCGCGGCGCTCGAAGCGGCCATCGGCACCCTCGTCGCCGATCGCTGCCGAGGGCCCTGCGGCGGTCAGGCCGAGAAGGACGAACACGATCGACCGCAGGCTGCGGATCATGGGACCCCCTTCGCCGAACTCCCGCTGCAACCCGAGTCTACGGGATCCAGCGAGCGCCGCCCGATGAGGAAAGTTCCCGCTGGCTGGGTCAGAGTGCGCCGCCCGAGAAATACGAGGCAACGGCATGACCCGCTTTCGCCAACATCGCGTTGAACGCGCGGATCTTCTCGAGCGCGCGCGCCAGGCGAGTGCGCTCGCGGCCGTATTTGGGACACAGATCCGCGCGTTTGTGCCAGAGCCGCTTGATCTGATCGTTCGTCGCATTCGCCCAGGCGAGATTGCGGTGCTCGAC
>JANNQH010000046.1:0-2043 GCA_031400655.1 Deltaproteobacteria bacterium
TCGTGGGTTACCTGAACGACGTCTTCCTCGTGGCACACGGACCCGACGCGATCCGGATCTCGCTGCTCGTCCTGCTGCTCGCGAATGCCTGGGGCATCGTCCATTCGCTGCTCGCGACGCGGACGCTCGAAGCGGATCTCGCGCGGGTGGCAGGGCGTTAGGCAACGGCGTCTACCCGGTCACGCACCACGGGTGGACGCGCACGGGAAGCCGGCTGTAGCCCTTCACGAAGTTCGAGCGCACCCGCTCCGGCAGGCTCTGGAGGATCTCGACCGCGCGTGAGCGAATCAGCGGCTCGAGGACCTTCAGGTTTCGCGGAGAAGCCACCGGCTGTACGACCTTGCGATGCTCGGTGTGTCGCTCGCCGTCCATCGTGATGAACCCGGCCTCCAGCGGGAAGTCCGTCGCGAAGAGCTCGGAGTCGGACACGTCGATCCGGTCGAGGGGGACCGAGCGGGGGTCGGATCGTTTAAGGCGAGCCTGTCCGGGATCCCGGTCATCGTGTTACGTTGACTTTGGTGGTGTCTCTCGTTCGCACTCCCTGTCCGGCAGCTCGCCGTGGCGAGGGGACGGGGCAGGCTCCCTCGAGCCAATACCGACACCCTTAGGTCGGGAGTGAGCGAGCGTTTCCATGATCAGCGGCAAGAATTTCTGGATCCTCGTGGGCGGGGCCGCGGTGGCAACCGCCATCATCGCGGCGGGGAGCTGGTGGGTCGGCCGCTCGCCGATTCCCGATGGTCTGGCATGGGGAAATGGCCGGATCGAGGCCGAGGAGGCGGACGTGGCGCCTCAATACCCGGGTCGCGTCGCCGAGATCCTCGCGCAGGAAGGCGACCTGGTCGAAAAGGGCCAGGCACTCGCCCGCATGGATACGGAAGAGCTCGAGGCCGCCCTGCGCGAGGCGAAGGCCCAGGCGCGCGAGGCCGGCGAACACCGGCACGCGGCGACGGCGTTGATCGAGCAGCGCGAGAGCGAGTGCGCACTCGCCGAGTCGGAGTACCGTCGCTCAGCAACTCTGTTCAAGGAGAAGGTCGAGCCCGAGAGCAGGGTGGACGTCAAGCAGTCGCAGCTTCGTTCCGCCCATGCGGCTTGTGATGTGGCCAAGGCGCAGAGGCTCGATGCCGAGGCGGGCATCGAGGCCGCGAACGCGAGGGTCGAGCGCATCCAGACACAGATCGACGATGCCGTTCTGGAGAGTCCCGTTCGGGGTCGCGTGCTCTATCGCCTGGCACGGCTCGGCGAGGTCTTGCCGGCGGGAGGGAAGGTCTTCACCCTCGTCGATCTGGCGGATGTGTACATGGAAATCTTCGTTCCTTCGCAACAGGCGACCCGCGTTCCGATCGGCGCCGACGCGCGGGTGGTGCTCGATGCGTTGCCGGAGTACGTGATCCCTGCGACCGTGAGCTTCGTCTCCCCAGATGCGCAATTCACGCCCAGGCAGGTGGAGACGCCGAACGAACGCGACAAGCTCATGTTCCGGGTGAAGGTCCGGATCCCCACGCAATTCGTCGAGACCCACGTCGGAATCGTGAAGACGGGCATCCGTGGCGTCGCCTATGTCCAGCTCGGCCCGGATCCTACGCCGTGGCCCGCCTTCCTCGAAGCGCGCCTGCCCCCGGACTCCCAGTAGGCGCCGTGGAACCCGACTCCGCTTTCGTCGCTCGGCTCACGGCGGTCAGCCACCGCTACGGGGACAAGCTGGCCCTGCGCGACGTCTCGACCGACATCCCGGCCCGTCAGCTCGTGGGTCTGATCGGTCCGGATGGCGTCGGCAAGTCGACGTTCATGGGCCTCGTCGCCGGCTCCCGTCGGATCCAGACCGGCCAGGTCACGGTCCTCGGGGCCGACCTGGCGAATGCCCGTCAACGCCGCGCCACCTGTCTGCGAATCGCCTACATGCCGCAGGGGCTGGGCAAGAATCTCTACCCGGAGCTCAGCGTTCGAGAGAATCTGGATTTTTTCGGTCGGCTCTTCGGGAAGCCCGCGAACGAACGCCGCGCGCGCATCGAGACCCTCCTCGCAGCGACCGGCCTCGACCCGTTT
>JANNQH010000047.1:0-6099 GCA_031400655.1 Deltaproteobacteria bacterium
GGAGGCGACGGCTTTGGGATTCTTTCGCTCGTCCGAGCGATACGCCCACTTCGCGATCGACGGCGCGTTGCTGGCGGGTGCACTGTTGGCCGTCACCTGATCGACCTGCGCCGGGGGCGATCGCATCGACAACATGCCGTACGGCGGCGTCAAGGATTCGGGTCTCGGGCGCGAGGGGATCCGCTTCGCGATCGAGGACATGACGGAGATCCGAAACCTTGTGATCCACCGGCGGAGCTGACTGTTCAGATCTCGACGACATAACGAAGGATCCCGACGAGCGCGTCGGAGCGGCTGCGCAACCCACCGGGATCCAATACGTACTGCAAGTCTGCCTGGATCGAGAGCCACGGCACGAGGGGAGCGAGATAGGTGACCTCGAATGCGACCTCGGCACGCGACGGCTTGTCGCCGAGAGCTCGCGTCGCGCGTCGGAAGGCGTGCCCGGTGTAGGCAGCGGCCAAACCAACGCCGAGTTGGTCACCGGGACGCGCAGGGATCGGTCCGATGTAGGTCACGCCTGCACCGGTGTAGCCCGCAAACTCCTGGACGTCGCCGTCGGCCAGGCCCGCGCGCAGGAATGCGGTCGCGCCGCGCGCATGTCGTGGCCCGAGCAAACGCGTATCGAGCTCCGCGAGGGCGTAGAAACCCGGGTGTCCGCTCTCGCGATCGGGGCGACCATTCGCGTCACGCTCGAAGAGATGATCCCGCGAGGTCGAGTAGGCCCAGGTTCCCAGCGCCACACGCAGGAGTCGTTCGGGCGCCTCGTAGCCTCGCCCGACGTGGCGGTGTTGCGTCGTTCGATCCAATGGTTCGTCACGCTCGTCCCGCCGCACGCTGCCCCATACGTGCGCCAGCTCGCCGATCGCGAATACGCCATCGCCCGAGCGCCAGTGCACCTGCGAGCCCGCGCCGCCGTCCGGGTCTCCCGGAATCCCGTCGAGCACTGCGATCTGGAGCGTCGTCTCGGCGGTGAGGAGCACACTCACCCGGGCGCCGACGGAAGTGGCCGGAAAGATCGACGGACCGTTCACCCCGCTCGTTCCGAGGTCCGCGCCCATCCCGAACGAGCTGTGGATGAAGAGCTCGGCGCTATCGATGACATCGAATTCCGAGTTCACGTCGTAGAGTCCGACGAGCAGGGACGCGCGGCTCTCGAACAGACGTTTCTGCCACCACGCCTCGTAGAGCTGGACCGCACGCGGCGCCGCGTTGTTGTCGACGCCCTGCAAGTCCCCTGCGTCGTCCGACGGATTCCCTCCGTGATTGAACAGGCCGTAGAGGAAGAGATTCCCCAGATCGCGACCCATCAGGGGCTCGGTGCGCCAGAGAAACATCGCATCGAGATTGCCCAGCACTTCGGTCCCGGTCTCGACGCCACCGTCGAGCGTGCTCGCGACGTCGCCGGCGTAGGCGACCTCGATCTCGACGCCGTACTCGGCGAGCGCCTCGTGGAATCCGAGCGCGTCGCCCAGCCGCTCGTGCTCGCCGACGCGCCGCCACCACGCGTCTGCCTCCTCATGCAAGGCCACCGGGTCCGCGGGCTCCGCCGTCGCCGCCGACCCGGAGCCTAGAAGCGCGATACCGATCGCCGCAACGCACCGGACGGTGCGCGACCCCGGGACGCAGGCTTGGACCTGATCGAGCAGACTGCGAAGCCCGAGAATCGAAGGTCCGCGCTGATCGAACCGACGACCCTGTCGCAGATGGAGAAGCGCGCTCATCCGACTCCACTTCCGACTCGAGCCCCCGCCTCAGTGGGCGTATCGGCGAAGTGTCGATCGTATACGAATCGAATCAGGAGCGACAACATCGCGGCATCGACTCCGGTCGCTGGATCCAATGCCTCAGCGGATCCGTCCCGCCGGGCGGTCGCGACCACCGCGAGCCCAGCCATCCGAGATCGGTTTCGAATCCCGTCGCGAGATTCCTCGATCGCTCAGACGCGAGCCACGAATGCCTTGATCCGACGCGTCCACGCCGTCCGTACGATCTGCATCATCGACTCGGCGAGCCTTCGAGCGCGTTCTCTCGAATCACATCCGGATGGAACGAGAAAATGTCCCGATGGGAAGGGGAGCGGATAAGCGGTTCAAGAGGCGGCCTTTCCCGCACCGTCGCTAACGGCCATTCTGACAACTAAGGCGCTCCACACGTGATCCCGCGCCGACGGCGGGCCGCTCGAACAGATGGTTGAGATATCGCCAAGGCTCGACCCCGTTGGCCTTCGCCGTCTCGATCAAGCTGTAAAGCGGCTAGGAGTTTAAGGCGGGATTTTCCTCACCCCCGGTAAAGGCCAATATGTCACCTGGACCACCTCGGGGCCCGTCCGGGGCTTTCGTCGAACCGTGGGGAACAGGAAGAATAAGCTGCGTTTTCCTCACCCCCGGTAAGTTGCGTTACGTAAACTGGCCTCGTCCGGGGCTTCCGATCGAACCTTCGAGCTGGGTGTGACCCTCGCTGGGCGCCCGGGAGGCAGAGATTTGGCGAGCGCGATGCGGAAATGGTTCGTCACGCTGGCCGTGCTGGCGACGCTCCTCGCCTGTTCGAAAGAGCTGCGTGAGGAGGAGAGCCTCCGGGGGTGCTGGAAGAATCCCAGTGCCCACTGCGATCCGGCCTTCGTCGAGTTCGGGTGCCCGCTGATTCCGACGCTGATGACGACCTCCGATGCATCGATCGGCGGCCCGATCGTCGTCCGCTTGGCCAGGGATTTCGAAAATCCCCCCATCGGGCAGCTGTTCAACCTTCGCTGTCCGCCCAATTGCATCCCGTTGGTCGCATCGGGGGACTCGCCCTGGCGTGTCCTGAAACGCGATGTCGAGGACGTTCTTGCGCGATCGGGCTACGAGGTCGGTGCCGAGTCGGCAGCGCCCGATCGCGTGCTCCGCCTGGATCTGACCTGGGTCGACGTCCGGACCGACCCGCCGCGGTGGACGGACATCCATCTCACGACACGCGCCGGCGTCACGTTCGAGGCCGATCTCCAGAGCGCGGACGGAACGAGCCTCTGGTCGGAGAAGTTCCGTGGGAAGGCCCAGGTCGAGCATCTGTACGCGCTGCGCAGCGAGTCCCAATTCCTGCTCGATCGCGCCTATTGCCAGGCGATCACGAGCTTCGGGAACAGGATCCAGACGATCGATCTCGGGCATCCTTGAAGCGGACGGAACGGTCCGGGCCCAGGAATTCATCCGCCCCGTCAGTCACGACTGCCCGGACCGCATCCGGTCGATCTCGTCGGGCGTGAACAGCGGCGGGGGGGGCGGGGCGGCGCCGACGAACACCGCTTCGGCGAGCGACGCCGCGAGACCGATCATCGCTTCGTCGAGTCGATGCCGGAGAAGCTCGGCGTCATGGTCGGCCCAGACGAGGAACTGGTGACCCCCGTCTTCGGGGTTGGGCGTGCCGTCGGTCGCGACACTCTCCGAGACGACGTGACCATCGGCCCGTCGTACGACGCGTACGGACGCCATGGCGATGACGTCGAAGAAACCGTCGAGGGTCACCACGGCGATGGGCGTGCCGGTCTCGATCGCCTGAAGGCGGATCTCCATCACGGTCGTCGCCTCGTCCATGGAAACCAGGCCTCCACCGAGATGGGACTCGGCGCGACGCGAGAATTCCGCGCGCAACAGGTCCGGCAGGGACGGATCCTCGAAAGCCGAGCGGAACGCCGGAATCGCGGCCTCCATCGCGGCGCGGGGAACCGTGGTCATCGCGCCGTTGACCACCGAAAACGGGAAGTAGCCCACCGCCAAGACCCCACCGAAGGGCACGAACTGAAGATCCCCCGTTTCCGCCATCCCTCCGAGAACGATGATGGGCGCGGCGACGAGGCCGCGAGCCGTCCCCACGAAGAGGCCCGTCAGCCATCCGGACGTGGGGGGATGGATCACGTACTGCGTCGGCTCCGGGACGAGCACGACGGAGACTGCGCCAAACTGCGTGCGGGCTTCAGCCGAGGGTGCGTCGGGCGGAGCATCGGATGTGGTCGCACACGCCGCTGCGAGCCAAAGCAATGACAGGGCCGCTGATCGGATCGCACCGGGCATGGCCTGCTCCATTCGGCTGAATGCGCTCGCCTACGTCGTGCGGGCTCGAAGGCGCCGGTCGTCAAGCTCCGCGCTTCGTCTCGATCGCCCCCATCGGAATCCCCGCCTCCCATTCAGTTTGCGTCAGCCCTGCGACCTCCCGCAACACCGCTTCGTTGTCGTGGCCGATGGACGAGCCCGAATGCGTCGTGGGGTGTAGGAAGATCAAGCTGCCTTTTCCGCACCGCCGCTAGCGGACAAGCGGTTCAAGAGGCCTTTCCCGCACCGTCGCTAACGGCCATTCTGACAACTAAGGCGCTCTACCCGTCATCCTGCGCCGACGGCGGGGCGAATTCAAACTTTTTCGCCAATTCGTATCCTCACGACCCGCCGGCACCCATGAGGCAGCCCTCCCGCTGGCAAGCTTGTCCCCTTCCCATCGCCTCGGTGGTTCGACGGGTCTCTCGAGCCGGTCGATCAGGAGTCCTCGTCCGAGAACCGGTCTTGGGCCGGCGACTGGTCGAAGTCAAAGCCCGGATCCGATTGCGTCTTCGCGAGCGTCAGCTCGAACGCGCTACCGCCTATCGCGGGCTCCAGACGGACCTCGGCCGCGGGTGCCAGCGGCGGAGCGCGGGGCGGAAGCGCCAGAGACTCGAGAATCCAGCGCGCCACGCTCGTGTCCGTGATGGCAGCAAGCAATCTGGTCCGGCCGCCACAGGCCGGACAGCCGAGCGCGTCGACCTCGAAGACGCGCCTCAGCAGATCCGCCCATGCAATGCGCCGGGGAAGCGATTCGCTTCGATCGGCCCATGCGCGAAAGGCGGTCGATGCACGGGCTACGAGCGCCTCGCCGTCCCCGTCCCCTCCTCCGTCGGCGGGTCCGGTCGATCCGCTATTCGCTTCACCAGAACACAGCGCCGTCTCCAACACCTCAGGCCCTGTCGGCACCACGTGGTCCCGAGCGCTCGAGCAGGACGCAAGGACCCCGTGATACCAGACCTGATGCGCCCGCGGCGGCGGGCGAGCGACATAACGACAGAGCCGCTCGAGTCGCTTTCGATCTCGTGCCGGGACAGCCACGTCCGCGTGCAGGCTCATGCCGCCCTGCCGACGGTGCGCGGCGATGCGAGCGCCTTCGCGCCTGACGAGCGAATGGGGATGGTGGCACTCGTTCGCAGCTGTTACGCCACGCGGCGGCGCGTGCGCGTCGTAAACGTGACCCTAAGCCCCCCTTTGGCCAACATGTTGACGAGCATGTCGATGCTGAACAGGTCGATCTTGCCTCGGACGAGGTCACTCACCCGTGGCTGGGATACGCCAAACATGCTCGCAGCCTCGGCCTGCGTCAGGTCGCGCTTCTCGATCAAGCGGGCGAGGCGGATCATGAGCTCGGAACGGATGCGAAGATTCTCTGCGTCTTCCGCGGCAAAGCCGAGATCCCGGAACACGTTTCCGGTGGAGCGTTTGACCTTTTGAGTCGTCATGCTTCGTCTACCCCTCTCGTCTGTACCGGAGCACCTCGGCCAGGTTGCGGCGGGCCACATCGATATCCGATTGTCGGGTTTTCCTGGTTTTTTTCGTAAAGGCATTGAGCACGTAGACACCCTCGGCAAATTTTGCCAAGTACAGGATCCGACACTCACCTTCCTGATGTACCCGGATCTCGACCACGCCTGGACCGACCGACCCCATGGGTTTCGAGTCGATCGGCTCGAGCCCAAGCTGCACCCGATCTAACTGATGGCCCGCCACTCGCCGAGCTTCGGACGGAAGGACCCGCAATCGGGCCAGCGTCGTTCCGACCCAGAACAACGGCTTGGGTGGTATCGGCCGATCATATCGAATTTTGTATAGGATCTGCCCGACGCGATCTCGCCGCACAGCCCCAAAACGCAATCGGCGGCGCACGCCCAAAGCGTGCGCCGCCGATCATGGATGGTGGAGCCGAGCGGGATCGAACCGCCGACCTTCGCGTTGCGAACGCGACGCTCTCCCAGCTGAGCTACGGCCCCGTAAATCGAGAACTTTCTATTTTCGCTTCGCGCATCGCGCTCGGGGGACCGCCTGGGGA
>JANNQH010000048.1:0-2740 GCA_031400655.1 Deltaproteobacteria bacterium
GACCATGCCACGACCACGCCATAGAGAGTCTCATGTCCGAAGCCCCGATCGACTCAGCCCCCTATCAAGCGCTCCGCATCGAGCGCGTGGGGCGCGTCCTCCAAGTCACGATCGACCATCCGAAGAGTCCCAGAAACGCGATCGACGGCCTGCTGCACGGGGAGCTCGCGCGGCTCTTCCGGGAGCTGAAGCGCGAGGACGACGCGCGCGCCGTCCTGCTGACCGCCCGAGGTCGGATCTTTTCGGCCGGCGGTGATTTCGCCTGGTTTCCCACGCTGCGCGATCTGTCGGCCCTCGAGCATCTGCGCCGCGATGCCCGACAGATGATCTGGGACCTGCTCGACGTCCCGATTCCGATCGTGGCGGCGATCAACGGCCCGGCGGTTGGGCTGGGCGCATCGATTGCGCTTCTCTGCGACGTCATCTGGATGGCCGAGAGCGCAACGATCGCCGATCCCCATGTCCAGGTCGGCATCGCGGCGGGAGACGGGGGCACCGCGATCTGGCCCCTCGCCGTGGGCCCCGCCCGCGCCAAGCAGTACCTGCTGACCGGGGATCCGGTCTCGGCGCAAGAGGCCGAGCGGATCGGCCTCGTCAATCGGGTCGTGCCCGATGCCGCGCTCCACGGCGAGGCGATGGCCTTCGCAGCGCGCCTCGCCGCCGGTGCGCCGCTGGCCGTGCAGTACACCAAGCTGGCGGTGAACAAGCTGGTGAAGGACGCCCTCAACGTCGCCTTCGACGCCGCGACGGCCCTAGAGATCGTGACGCTCCAGAGCGAGGATCACCGCGAGGCCCTGGCGGCGATCGCCGAGAAGCGCCCACCCCGGTTCCAGGGTCGTTAGTCAAGTGAGCGATTTCGACCTCGGGCGCCGGACGCCGCCCGCACGGGAGATGAGCCAATGACCGAGATCGGGCTCCATGAAGCGATGCGGACCCTCCGCGCCGTCCGCCGGCTGCGGCCGGATCCGGTCGCGGACGACGTCCTGCGCCGCGTGCTCGACGCCGCCTGCCAGGCGCCGACCGGAGGCAATCGCCAGCCGTTTCGCATCGTGGTCGTCCGGGACCGCGCCAAGCTGACGACCCTGGGGAAGCTCTACGCCGAGGCCTGGTACGCCTATGTCGAGACCTATCGCGAGCTCACAAAGAGCGCGCCCGAGGCCGTTCGGACCGAGGGCGAACGGATGTTGTCCTCCGGCAACCATCTCGCGGACCATTTCAGGGAGACGCCCGTCCTGCTCGTCTTCTGCTTCGACCCCCGACAGATGGCGATCACCGATGCCGGCCTCGCGCGCGTCTCCGTAGTCGGCGGCGCCTCGATCTATCCCGCCGTCCAGAACGCGCTGCTCGCCTGTCGTGCCGAGGGACTCGGGTGCGTCCTGACAACCCTGTTATGCGGCTGCGAAGACGCGGTTCGGTCGCTACTCGAAATCCCCGAGCCGTGGGGCACCGCGGCGGCGATCCCGATCGGCTGGCCGCTGCGGCGTGGCCACGGCCCGATCTCGCGACGCCCACCCGAAGCGATCGCCTTCGCGGACACCTGGAAGAACCCCTGGCCTGCGGGACAGGCGGACTAGCGACCGACGGGAGCCCTGAGCATCGTGTACTTCGCGGAAGAGCCTGAACATATCCGCCCGCTGCGTGACACGCTGCGCCGCTTCGTCGCGGCGGAGCTTCCGCCCGAGCTGCGCCGCCGCCTCGACCGTGAGCATCGCTTTCCGCCGGAGCTCTTCCGCAAGCTCGCCGAGCTCGGAGTCTGCGGACTCACGATCGAGGAAGAATACGGCGGCCACGGGCGCGATCTGGTCGCCGCCGTCGCGGTGATCGAGGAGCTCTGTCGCGGCGGCGCGTTTCTCGCCGGCCCCTTCATCCACTGCGCCTTCTACGGCGGCATGAACATCTCGGAGAACGGCTCCGAGGAGCAGAAGCGAGCGCTCCTGCCCCGACTCGCGAAGGGCGAGCTGCTCTTCGCCTACGGCCTCTCCGAGCCGGAGGTCGGCGGCGACCTCGCGAGCGTCACGACGACCGCGGTTCGCTCCGAAGACGGGCGCACGCTCCGGATCAACGGCTTCAAGCGCTGGTGCACCGGCGCCGACTGGGTCGACTACATCTACTGCCTCGTGCGCAGCGGACCCGAGGAGGCGCGCTACAAGAATCTCTCGCTGGTTCTCGTTCCGCCTTCGACCCCGGGCGTGCGCATCCACCCGATCGAGCACACCAATCTCCGCTACACGCTTTCCTCCGACGTGATCTTCGAGAACGTCGAGGTCCCGATCGAGAATCTGGTCGGCGGGGACGCCGCCTGGAACCGCGGCTGGCGCATGCTGGCGGGCCGAGCGCTCGACGTCGAGAAGATCGAGATCAGCGCCGTGACCTTCGGGATCGCCCAGGCCGCCGTCGAAGAGGCCTGGCAATACGCTCAGGACCGCAAGCAATTCGGCAAGCCGATCAGTGCCCATCAAGCAGTCCGCCACGCGCTCGCCGACGCGCGCACGAAGCTCGAGGCCTGCCGCCTGATGCTCTACCGCGCCGCCTGGCTCGCCCAGACGAACAAGCCCTGCTCGGTCGAGACCTCGATGGCGAAGCTCTTCATCGCCGAGACCGCCGTCGAGATCGGCCTCACCTGTCAGCGCGTGCTCGGCGCCTACGGCCTGGCGGAGGGCTACGACATGGAGCGCCACGTTCGCGATCTGCTCGGCATGCCGATCGTCGGAGGCTCGTCGAACATGCAGAGGAATAACAT
>JANNQH010000049.1:0-1789 GCA_031400655.1 Deltaproteobacteria bacterium
AAAGGGGGCGCGGATGCGTCCGATCGCGCGGCCGTCATCGAGATCCTCGAACGCATGCGCATGCAGGCCGGACAGCTCGAAGGGGGCCAGAGCTCGAATCATCCGGGTCTGCATCAGGACGCGGAGCGCTTCGCACGCGACATCGAACGCGCGCAGGCCGCTGCACAGCGCGAGCCGCCCGACTACGTCTGGACCGCTCGCCTGACCGGCGGCTGCACCGCCTGCCATGCCTCCCGCCACCCCGGCGCCAGCTGAAGACTCGTTCGAGCGGCGAATCCGCTTCAGCGCGTACAGGCGATGCAGCGGTCCGCGGTCGGCTCGGCCTGCAGGCGCTCCAAGGGGATCGCAGCCCCGCACGCGACGCACCAGCCGTAGTTGCCGGACTCGATCCGCGAGAGCGCCGCCCGGATGGCGGCGAGTGCCGCGCGTCCGCGTTCGTCGAGGGCGTCGAGAGTGGCATCGTTCTCGCGCTCGACGGCCTGCTCGGAGAAGTCGGGATCGAGGGGCCCGTGTGCCCGCGTTCGATCGGCGCCGACCGCCGCGATCCGGCGATGCCACTCGGCCTGACTCTCGATCAGCCGCGCGCGATTCGCCGCGCAGAGATCGCTGAGCTGACTTCCTTCCATCGGTTTGGACATCGCAGACACCTCCTCGGATTGCGGGAATGGCGCGCACGACGCGGCCCGGGTGGGGCGCGTGCCGCCAACGACACTCCTCCCGAAAAGCAAGCCGCGTGCCGGTGCGCGGCCAGCGTCGGGGGCTCGCCGCCGAGTAGCGTGTGGCGCGTCGTGCGCGGGCGTGGCGTTCTGTCTCGGTCGAGCACCGCAGCGCAGGCGGAAAGCCGGCTAAAGCCCCAGCCAAGGCATCCGCTGTATGTTGGGCGGACCCGGAGCGTGGAGGGGTGAGAATGCGGATCGGCGTGCCGACCGAGATCAAGAGCCATGAGTACCGCGTCGGGATGACCCCGAGCGGCGTGCGGGAGCTCTCGCGAGCCGGGCACGAGGTCGTCGTCCAGGCGGGGGCCGGCGCGGGGGTCGGGATTCCCGACGCCGAGTTCGCCGCCGCGGGTGCCCGCCTCGAGGTCGACGTCGATGCTCTCTTCGCGACCGCGGATCTGATCATCAAGGTGAAGGAGCCGCAGCCCGTCGAGTGCGAGCGGCTGCGCGAAGGCCAGATCCTGTTCACCTTCCTCCACCTCGCCGCCGACCCGGCCCAGGCCCGGGCGCTGCTCCGCTCCGGCGCGACCGCGATCGCCTACGAGACCGTGACCGCGGCGGACGGATCGCTCCCGCTGCTCACTCCGATGAGCGAGGTCGCCGGGCGGATGGCGATCCAGGTCGGTGCCCATTGCCTCGAGCGGGCGGCGGGCGGGCGGGGGATTTTGTTAGGTGGTGTCCCCGGCGTCGAGCCGGCGCGGGTCGTAATCATCGGGGGCGGCATCGCCGGGTCCCACGCGGCCGAGATGGCGCTCGGCTGCGGGGCGGACGTCGCGATCCTCGACCGGGCGCTCCCGCGCCTGCGCGAGCTGGCCGCCCGCTTCGAGGGCCGCGCACGCACGCTGTACTCGACCCGAGACGCGATCGGCGAGCTCGTGACGCGCGCCGATCTCGTCGTGGGCACCGTGCTCGTCCCCGGCGCCGCGACGCCGAAGCTCGTCGATCGCGGCATGGTCCGCGCGATGCCGACCGGCTCGGTCGTAGTCGACGTCGCGATCGACCAGGGCGGCTGCTTCGAGACGAGCCATCCAACGACCCACGCGAATCCGACCTTCGTCGACGAAGGCGTCGTC
>JANNQH010000050.1:0-1610 GCA_031400655.1 Deltaproteobacteria bacterium
CGCCCTGCAACACCGCGGCCTCGCTCGCCGACGACCCGCAATTCAAGGTCCGCATGGGCTTCTATCCGAGCGAGAAGCT
The DNA here is from genome assembly GCA_031400655.1 of Deltaproteobacteria bacterium. Lineage (GTDB taxonomy): Bacteria > Myxococcota_A > UBA9160 > UBA9160 > UBA4427 > UBA4427. Next base: position 80 of record JANNQH010000050.1, read on the forward strand.
CGGCTGTGAGCAGCTGCCGCTGCCGGTATTCGTCAATGGCGAGCGACCGCCGGTGCCGAGCAAGGCGGCGGAGGTGGGGCAACACACGGACGAGGTGCTCTCGCGTGTGCTCGGCAAGAGCGCTTCCGAACTCGAGAAGCTCCGCAAGAGCGGCGTCTTCGGCTGAGACGACCGGCCGGGCGACGAGCGAGCGGACGCGCGCCGCGGGGAGGGTTCGAATGCAAGGGGGGCCCACGCGAGACGGCGCCGCCGTTCGGTTTCCGCCGCCGCTCGTTCCGCTGATCGCGCTCGTGTTGGGCGTCGGACTGCAGCGCGCGATCGCGCCGCTGCCGATCGTTCCGACGGGCGGAATGCGGTTTGCGGCGGCCTTCGTGTTCAGTGCGGCGGGCCTTGGCCTGATGGCCGCCGCGATGCGCCTCTTCCAGGCGACGGGCCAGGATCCCAAGCCCTGGGAGACGACGCCCGCGATCATCTCGACCGGGATCTATCGCTTCACGCGCAATCCCATGTACCTCGGGATGGGGCTGCTCCAGGCCGGCATTGGATTCGGTCTCCGCAACGGCTGGGTCGTGGCCCTCGTGCCGATTTCGTGGCTCATCATCTACTGGATTGCGATTCGGCACGAAGAGGCGTATCTGACCCACAAGTTCGCTGTCGTATACCAGGACTACAAGGCGTCGGTTCGACGCTGGATCTAGAGATACGGCGAGGAGGTGGACGTGGCCAATGCAGCGCAGGCTTTCGAGGTCAGGAAGCTCTCGGGCTCTCTCGGCGCGGAGCTGCGCGGGCTGTCTCTCGCCTCGGCCGGCCCCGGCGACGCGGATCGGATCAAGGCGCTGCTGCTCGAGCATCTCGTCCTCTTTTTTCCCGACCAGAATCTCGACCCCGACGAACACATCGCCTTCGGCCGTCTGTTCGGTCGCCTCGAGTCGCATCCCAACCTCGAGCTCGGGGGCGCGCGCCCGGAGTTCTTCGAGCTGCGCGCCGAGAACGGTGCAGGCGCAATTGCCGATGAATGGCATAGCGACCTCACCTGTCAGGCGAGCCCGTCGCAGGTCTCGATCCTGCAGATGAAGATATGCCCCGCCGTCGGGGGCGACACGATGTGGGCCAACACGTACAAGGCCTTCGAGGCGCTCTCACCGCCGCTGCAGGCCTTCTGCGAAGGGCTGTCGGCGCTCCACGACGCGAGTCCCCACGGCCATCCCGAACGTAAGGCCATCCATCCGGTCGTGCGTGTGCATCCGGAGACCGGCCGGAAGTCGCTCTTCGTGAACGAGCACTTCACGCGCCGCATCGTCGAGCTCTCCCACGACGAGAGCGAGATGTTGCTCCGCCATCTGACGCGCTGGGTCACGAGCCCGCGCTTCACGGTCCGCTATCGCTGGAACGCGGGCACGATCGCGCTCTGGGACAACCGCTGCACGCAACACCACGTGCTCGACGATTTCGAGGGCGAGCGCGTGATCCAGCGCGTGACCGTGATGGGAGACCTGCCGAAGGCGGCAGTCCCGTCGCGCTGGTCGCCCTT
>JANNQH010000051.1:0-1742 GCA_031400655.1 Deltaproteobacteria bacterium
TCGAGGGAGATCAGGACGACGGTCGCGGGAAGCTCGGGCGCCGCGGCTCGGGCGACGGTTGCGCGCGGCTCATCGGGGGCGGCAGCCGCTGCGCCCGTCTTCGGCTCGACACAGGCGAACAGGGCCGCGACGACGCCCAGCGCGAGCGCGAGGACGAGGGGGCCGAGCCCGCCGAGCGTCCGCCGCCGGCGTATTCGGATCATGAATCGACTCATGGGATGCGTTCTCCGGGGCGGGAACTTACCATGCGCTGCCCATGCAGAGCGTCCTCTCGATCGCAGGCTCCGATCCGACCGGTGGCGCCGGGCTCCAGGCTGATTGCCAGGTGCTGGCGGCGTTCGGTGTTCACGCGGCGGCGGTGCCGACGGCCCTCACGATCCAGGACGGGCTGCGGGTGAAGCGCGTACTGCCAGTCTTTCCTTCGCTCGTGCTCGAGCAGCTGCGGGCGACCCTCGCAGCGGTGCGCCCGAACGCGATCAAGATCGGGATGCTCGCCAGCGACGACGTGGTGCGGAACGTCCTGATCGCGCTCGCGCCGTACGCAGAGATTCCGGTCGTGATCGACCCGGTGCTGGCGGCGAGCGATGGGACGCTGCTGCTGGAGCGGCGCGCCTATCCGGGGCTGCGCGACCTGATCCACGGGCGTTGCCTGCTGACCCCGAATTGGCCGGAGGCCGAGATCCTCGTCGACGCGAAGCTGCCGACGCGAGCGGAGGGCGAGGCGGCGGCCCGCGACCTGCTGGTGCGCCACGATCTCGAAGGCGTGCTCTTGAAGGGCGGTCATCTCGAGGGTGACGCGAGCGATCTGCTCGTCTGGCGAGCGGGCGGCGGGCGCAGCGGCGAGGGGAGCGGCAAGAGGAGCGGCGAGATCGTCTCGGAGTGGCTGCCGGGGGAACGGCTGCCCGGCGCTTCGGTGCACGGGACGGGCTGTGCGCTCTCGGCGGCGATCGCTGCGGGCTTGGCGAAGGGGGAGCCTTTGAAGAGCGCCGTCGTCGCCGCGCGGAGCTATCTGCGGGAGGCGATCCGGGGGGCCCACACGCTCCCGAGCGGTGCCCGCGTGCTGGCTTTTCGATGAACGCGGTCGCGACGCCGACGACGGGCACGTCCGCTTCGGGCGAAACGCCGGCCGAGACCTATCGAACGGGCGAGTCCGGCGCGAAGTCCCAGGTCTCGTTCTGGACCGGGCGCGGGGCGCTCGTCTCGAATGCGCGGCTCGCCTGCTTCGCGGCGATCGTCGTGGTCGCCTGGCTCGCCTTCGGAACCCGCTCGCTCTCCGCCGCCTGGCTCGTTCCGCCCGTCGTCGGATTCGCAGTGCTCGTCGTCGTCCACGATCGCATCCTGCGCCGCGCGACCCGCGCCGCGCGGCTCGAGCGTTTCCATGCCGACGGCCAGGCCCGCCTCGAGCATCGCTTCAGCGGCCGCGGCGACGGCGGCCTCCGCTACCTCGACCCCGCCCATCCCTACGCCCGGGATTTCGATCTATTCGGGCCGGGCTCGCTCTTCGAGCTGCTCGCGACGACGCGCACCCGGGAGGGCACGGATCGCCTGGCCGCCTGGCTGCTCGCCGCCGCCCCGCCCGACACGATTCGCGCTCGCCAACAAGCGGTCAGCGAGCTGCGCGATCGTCTCGACCTGCGCGTAGCCCTTGCGTTAGGCGGCGACGACATCCCCGCGAGCGCCGCGAATGCCTCTCACAATGAGGGCGACGCCCTCGAGACCTGGGCCGGCACACCAGCGCGCAC
>JANNQH010000052.1:0-1779 GCA_031400655.1 Deltaproteobacteria bacterium
GATGAGCCCATCCTGTCCACCTCCAGAGTAGGCGCCCAGTCATCGGACGCCGGCTGCAAAGCTCAACAACAGAAAATCCAACCGCTAGAACGACACGCCTCCATTCACACAGAGCGTCGTCCCCGTCACATACCCCGCCTCATCCCCCGACAGATAGACACACGCATTCGCGATGTCTTCCGGCCGGCCAAAAAAAGGCAGCGCGTTCAGGTCGGCGACATAACGCCGGAATTCCTCCGTCATCGTCCGCATCTCCGACTCCGTCTGGATCAAGCCACAGGAGATGCAGTTGACGCGCACCCCGCGGCCGCCGAACTCGGTCGCGAGCGAACGGACCATGACCTCGACGGGGGCCTTCGTCGAGAAATAGACGGGCATGCCCGGGGCGCCGTTGCGGGTGCCGGAGGTGCCGATCGCCACGATCGAGCTGGTCTTCCGATCGGCGGGCCGCGCGGCGGCGACGAGGGCCGGCAGCGTGTACTTGAAGAGCCAGAGCAGGCCCCGGATGTTGGTCGCGATCGAGGCATCGAGGACCGCGTTGTCGAGATCGAGGATGCCGGAGGTCTTCTCACCGCTCGCGGTCGCGGTCGTGGCGGCATTGGCGATCAGGTTGTCGATGCGGCCGTAGTGCTGGGCCGCGCTCGCCACGAGCCCACGGATCGAATCCTCGTCGGCGAGATCGCAGCGCACGAAGATGGCGTCTCCGCCTGCCTTCCGGATCGACTCGACCACCCCGTCGCCGCGCTCCTTGTTGCGTCCGCTCACGACGACGCGGGCGCCCTCCGCCGCAAAACGCGCAGCCGTCGCGGCGCCGAGGCCGCTGGTCGAGCCCGTGATGATCGAAACCTTCCCCTCGAGTCGCTGGCTCATCGATTGGATCTCCCTTTTGGTTTGGCGCCCCAACCGTCCAACGAGCGCTTCAAGCGCTCGATCGAGTCAGAGCCCGCTCGGCCGCTCGCCGATGATCTCGTCGCTCCGCAACCGATCGATCTCCGATTTCGAGAGATCTAGCAGATCGCCGAGGATCTCCGCATTGTGCTCCCCGAGCAGCGGCGCCGCGCGGGAGAACGACCTTCCGCCCGTGTCGCGGAACTGCAGGGGTTGCGCCGGAATCGGGACGCGCCCGGCGAGGGCGTGCTCGACCTCTTGAATGAAGTCGCTCTTCCGGATCGGATCGAGCTCCTTCCCCATTCGCGAAGCCGTCACGGGCGCGCACGGGATCCCGGCGCCGAGCAGCCGCTCGACCGCATCCTCCAGCACCTGATCCCGACACCACGAATCGAGCACGGCATCGATGCGGTCGTGCCCCCGTCGTCGACCGGCCCGCGTGGCATATGCCGGGTCGCCAGGCCAATCAGATTGGCCTAGCAACCGAGCGAGCGCGAGCCACTGCTCGTCGCTCTCGACCGAGAGCGCAAGCCAGTTCGGCTGACCGAGCGAATCGATGCCGGCGCAGGCGTAGAGACCCTGCGGCGCAGCGAAGACGGATCGATTCCCGTCACCGGTGAGGAGCGTGCCGCTGGCGTCGTATTCGCAGACACCCTCGGCCGCGATCGAGAGCAGGGTCTCGACCATGGCCGACTCGATCGCACAGCCCTCGCCCGTCGCGTCGCGCTGCGCGAGACCGAGGAGCGCAGCATAGGCCGCGTGGAGTCCCGCCAGCGGATCGGCACAGGCGCGCGGAGTCAGCGGACCCGCCTTTTCTCCCGCGGACTCGGGATAGGCGGTGAGCCAGGCCAGTCCGCTCACCTGCTCCATCGTCTGTGCGAAGCCGACCCG
>JANNQH010000053.1:0-2240 GCA_031400655.1 Deltaproteobacteria bacterium
CTCGCACATGGGCCAGATCCATTTTTCGGGCCCGGGTGCGGTGGCCGCCGTCGATGCGCTCGTGACCTGCGATGTAACGGACCTCTCGCTCGGCCGCGCGCGCTATGGGCTGATGCTGAACGATGAAGGCGGCTGCGTCGACGACGTGATCGTGACGCGCCTCGGTGAGAGCGAGCTCTTCCTGTGCGTCAACGCCTCGAACGTCGAGAAGGATCGCGGCTGGATCGAGGCGCACGTCCCGCGCGACGTGGTCGTCGACGACCGCAGCGCCGCGACCGCGCTGATCGCACTCCAGGGCCCCGCATCTCCGCGCATCCTCTCCCGATTCGCGGGCGGCGAGATCGCCCTGCCCAAACGCTTTCGCGTCGCCCGTCTCGAGCTCATGGGCATTTCGCTGCTCGTCTCCGCGACGGGTTACACCGGTGCCCCCGGCTTCGAGCTCTACTGCGCGAACGCCGACGCCGAGCCGCTCTTCAGCGGACTGCTCGCGGCGGGCGAGTCGGAGGGAATCCGGCCTGCCGGACTCGGTGCTCGGGACACGCTGCGCCTCGAGGCCGGCATGGCGCTCTACGGTCATGAGCTCGACGACACGACGACGCCCTTCGAGGCGGGACTCGAGCGATACGTGAAGGATCTCGCCCGGACCTTCGTCGGCGCCGCCGCCCTGCGCGCGAAGGCGGGCGACCCGCCGCACCGCCGTCTCGTCGGCTTCGAGCTGACGGATCGGGGCATCGCCCGCGCCGACTACGAGATCATCCACGCGGAAAAAATCGTCGGTCGTGTCACCTCCGGCGCGCCCTCTCCGACGCTCGGAAAGTCGATCGGCCTCGGCTACGTTCCGACCGCGCTGTCGGGCATCGGACAGGGGCTCTCGATCCGGATCCGGAACAAGGACATCGCGGCGCGAGTCGTCTCTCTTCCGTTCCTGCGCTGAGCCCTCAGCGCGAGAAGAGCCCTTAGCGCGAGAAGAACCCTCAGCGCAAAAAGAGCGGCGCGGATCTCGGCCGCTGCGAAAGACGCAACAGTTCAAGCCAGGGAGACCAGAGCAGGTGGCAGACTACGAGATTCCCGGCGAGCTTCGTTTCACGAACGACGACGAGTGGGTGCGCAACGAGGGCAGCGAGGTCGTGATCGGCGTGACCGATTTCGCCCAGAGCCAGCTCGGCGACATCGTGTTCGTCGAGCTGCCGAACGTGGGGGCCGCGACCGAGGCCGGCATTTCGTTCGGGACGATCGAGTCGGTGAAGGCCGTCTCGGACCTCTTCGCACCGATCTCTGGCGTCGTCGTCGCCATCAACGAGCTGCTGACCGACCAACCGGAGCTCGTCAACGAATCCTGCTACGAGCGCGGCTGGCTGGTCCGGCTACGCCCTGCCAATCCGGGGGACGTACAGGGCCTGCTCGACGCGGCAAGCTATCGCAAGTCCGTCGCGTCACGGGACTCCTGAGACTCTCGACGGATCGCGGTCTCAGGCCTGGCCGGATTCCCGCGCGAGGCGCTGCCTCGCCACCGTCGACCAGGAGCCCTGCGGCTCGATCTGGAGATAGCGCCGCCAGTGCCGGCAGGCCGGGCGCATGCGACCGAGCTTTTCGTAGAGCAGCGCCAGATTGATGTGCAGATCGGGATAGGCCGGATCGACGGTGAGCGCCCGGCGGTAGAGGGTCAACGCGCGCTCGTCGTCCCCCGCTTCCTCGAGCACGTTGGCGAGATTGAAATTCGCTTCGACATGCTCCGGGGCGCGCGTGAGACAGGCCTCGAATGCGTGCCTCGCGGCAACTCGCTGTCCCTGGTTGTACCGGACCGCGCCGAGATTGCAGTAGGCGTCCGCGTACCCGGGATCGAGCTCGATCGCCTTTTCGTAGGCGAGTGCTGCCTGCGGCCATTCGCGCGCATCGACATCGAGCTCGCAACCCTTCTCGAACCACCAGACCGCATCGGTCGCTCCCGTTCGGGGATCCTTCAGCGCGCTCGCCTCCGGGCCGTTGAGCGGTGTGACGCTCGGGGGAGTCTCCGCGGCGGCGCTCGAGAACTCGAGCAGCAGCTGGCCACCAACCTCCTCCCAGCGACCGTCGCGCCGCAACGCGATCTGATCCGCGCTCTCGGACGCGAGCCGAAGCGCTCCGGCCGGATCCGCGAGGTCCGGCAATCGATCGCGCAGCACCTCGAGATGGCGGCGGATGCGCTGGAGTGGAATGCCGCGGTCGATCATCGAAACGATCGCGCGCAAGACGACCAGATC
>JANNQH010000054.1:0-3031 GCA_031400655.1 Deltaproteobacteria bacterium
ACGGGAGCGGAGAGAGCGATGCGCAGGATGTCTCTGGAGCTCGAGAGCCGTTGGTGGACCCTGGGTGGGGCCGAAGTGCTCGACATGATGAACAGCGTCGGCGCCCTCGTGCGCGCGGGGCAGACGGTGCACATCGGGACCGACGCCCAGAAATCCGCCACGCGGATGGAGTTCGTCACCGTCGCCTGCGTGCTGAATCCCGGCAAGGGCGGCCGTGTCTTCTACACCCGCCGCTTCGACCGCAAGGAGGTCACGCTCTTCGAGAAGCTCTCGACCGAGACCTGGCTCTCCCTCGAGCTCGCGATCCGGATGCACGAGGCCTTCGATCTTTCCGCCGCGCAGCAGCAGATCTGGGTCCACGTCGACGCCAATCCCGATGAGCGCTTCGACTCGAGTGACTACGTGAAGCAGCTCGCCGGCATGGTCGCGGGCTCGGGGTTCCCGGTGCTGGTGAAGCCGAATGCCTGGTGCGCCTCCCACGTCGCGGACTACGCGGTGAAGGGCAAACATTTCCGGGCCCGCATGCACGCGGCCTAGCACGGCCTGCCGCGAGCGCATTCCCCGAGCAGACTCACAAGTCGCGACCGACGCGGCGCACGGGACGCGAATGGCTCGCCCCTGTGACGGGCGATTCGGCACGACGGATTGAAGAGCCTTCGGCGGCCTACTCCGCCGAGGCGACCATCGGCTCCGCTCTACTTCGCATCCCGTGCACCGCGCCGGCCGCTCGTGCCGAGTCGAAACGCAATTCGATCTGTCTGAAGTCGTCGAAATCGCGTACATCCGGTATCCCGGTCTCCAAGTCGTTCAGCGCAAACGCGAGCGATCGGCGCGGTGCACGGGATGCGAAGTAGAGCGGAGCCTAAGGTCGCCACGACCCAGAAGAAAACCGAAGGCGAATCGCTTCGATGGGTCGAGCCGCTCGAGACAAGGGCGAGCCATTCGCGTCCCGTGCGCCGCGTCGGTCGCGACTTGTGGGTCCGCGGAGCTCGTGGCGTTAGGGACGTCAGGCTTTGCGGAGCTCGCCGCCGGCTTCCGCCACCAGCTTTTCGAAGCGCTGCAGGAATTTCTGCTCGTCCTGATCGGTGAGCGTGCGGGCATCCGATTGCAGCAGCACGTGGAAGGCGAGGGACTTCTTGCCCTCGCCGATCGATTTCCCGCGGTAGAGATCGAAGAGCTCGACGTCGGCGACCTGGCCCTTGCCCGCCGTTTCGACGAGCGCGATCAGCTCACCCGCACGCGTCGATTCGGGGACGGCCACCGCGACGTCGACCTTGATCCCCGGATAGCGCGGCATGGGCCGATAGGCGCTGCCCCGGCGCTCGCCGGCGAGCAGCGCATCAAGGCAGACCTCGGCGATCGCGACCTCGCTGTCGAGATCGCCCGAGAGGCCGAGCGCGGGCGCGAGGCCCGGCTTGAGCTCGGCGACGACGGCGGCGGTGTGCGGCGCGCCGGGAAGCTCGAGGAACAGGCATTTGCTCGGATGGGCCCAGCTCGGCCGCTCGCCTGCGTCCGTCCAGCGCGGCGCTGCGAGACCGAAGGACTGGATGAGATCGTTCACGACGGCCTGCAATTTCTGGAGCCGGCCCTCGTCGAAGCGAGCTTGTTTGGCGGCGGGTCGCGGGCCCGCCCAGGCCAGTGCCAGCAGATGGCGTTCGCGGGGCTCGCCGCGGGCGTCGCCGAGCTCGGGCTCGTAGGCCTTGCCGATCTCGAACAGGCGCACGTCCGTGTGGTGGCGGCGATTCGCTTCGAGGGCCGGGAAGAGGCTCGGCGCGATGCGGCGGCGGATGCGCGACTCGCCCTGGTGGACGGGATTGATCACGCGCACATGGGGTAGACCCGCTTCGCCGAGGCGCTCGAGCAGCGCGTCGGCGATGAAGGAGTAGGACAGGTTCTCGCGGAATCGCGCACCGCCGGCAAGCCGATCCTGGAGATGTCGGACGAGCCGGCGCCGCTCGTCGCGGGGGGGCGGCGTGATCGAGAATTCGAGCGGCGCTTCGGCGATGTTGCCGTAGCGATGGATGCGGCCGATCTCCTCGATCAGATCCTGCGGGGTCGTGATGTCCTTCGTCGCTCGGAAGCTCGGCACCCGCACGCGCAGCACCTCGCCCGCCTCTCGGTCGAGCGTCTCGACGCCAAACTCGAGGCGCTCGAGGATCGAACGGATCGCCTCGACCGGGAGCGCCTTGCCGAGGGCGCGCCGCACGCGCTCGCAGCGCAGCTCGATCGTCCGCGCCGGGTCCTGCCAGGCGCCCACGTCGGTGATCTTCGCGGGGAAGCGGGCGTCGGGGGCGATCGTCTGGAGCAGCCGCGCGAAATGACCGGCCGCGGCCAGGGGCAGCTGGGGGTCGAGGGCCTTTTCGAATCGCGCAGATGAATCGGTTCGCAGGCCGAGACGGCTCGAGGTCCGGCGGATCGTCGTCGCCTGGAAGGTCGCGACCTCGAGCAGCAGTGCGTCGCTCCCCTCGGCGACCTTCGAGTCGTCGCCGCCCATGATTCCGGCCAGCGCCACGGGCGTTTCGCCGGCGCAGATCAGGAGATCGGCAGGGCCGGTCTTGCGATCGCTGCCGTCGAGGGTTCGGATCGACTCGCCCGGGCGCGCATTGCGGACGACGATGCCGCGAGCGGCGCCCAACACGTCGAGGCGGTGCCGGTCGAATGCGTGGTTGGGCTGCCCGAGGTCGAGCATCACGAAATTCGACAGGTCGACCAGCAGGTCGATCGGCCGTTGGCCGACGGCCAGCAGCAGATGGCGGAGCCAGTCAGGCGAGCGTCCGGCGCCCACGCCGTCGATCACGAGTCCCACATAACGCGCGCACTCGGGCGCTTCGATCGCGACGGGGTAGGGCGCGTCCGAGCCCGTCGCCGGTGGTGTCAGGTCGAGGGGCTTGAGCTTTCGCTCGTAGATCGCGGCGATTTCGCGGGCGAGGCCGCGGTGGCCCCAGAGATCCGGGCGATGGGTGAGCGATTTGTTGTCGATCTCGATCACCCAGTCCTCGAGGTCGAGGGCGCGGGCGACCGGTGTGCCGAC
>JANNQH010000055.1:0-1739 GCA_031400655.1 Deltaproteobacteria bacterium
GCCGAGCGAAGCGGTGATGCACGGCATCTACCGCCAGAACTACGGCTTCTCCGACATCGTGATCGGCCGCAAGCACGCCGACGCGCCCTTCGAGGACGGCAAGGCGATCTGGGGCGACTTCGATGCCCACGAGATCTTCGACAACCTGAAGGGTGAGCTCCACATCAAGCCCTGCAAGGTCGGCTTCGCGGCCTTCTACGAGAGCCTGGGTCGCGTCGACCTGACCGAGCGGCACGAAGGCGAGAAGCCCTACTCAATCTCGGGCACGAAGGTGCGCGAGCAGCTGGTGGCGGGCGAGCGACCGGACCCGCGCATCATGCGGCCGGAGACTTCGGACGTGTTGATCGAGGCCTATCGTAAGTAGGCAGGCGTTCGCCTAGACCATCCGGATGCGCGGGGCCCGCGCGTGAGCGATGAGGCTCTCGCGGTCGTTGCCGTCGCCCGGGTGGACGCCGTAGCCGAAGGCGAGGCCGACGCGGACGGGCTGATTGAGCGACTCGTGCTTCGCGACGACGTCGGCGACCGCTCGCGCCAGCTCAAAGATGCGTTCCCCGGGCATGCGCCCGGGCTCCGGCATCAGGACCGCGAACTCGTCGGCGTCGATCCGGGCCAGCACGTCGAACTCCCGCAGCTTTCCGCGCAGCGCCTCCGCCAACACCGCGATCACGCGGCCGACGTGTCCCGGTCCCGATTCGCTGGCGAGCTCTCCCCGATTCTCGAGCCGACAGACGCAGAGCACGAGCGCGTTCTCGCGCCCTGCTGCCCGCGCGATCTCCTCGTGCAGGCGCTGGCCGAGGTACGCCGCGTTCGGAAGGCCCGTCTCTTCGTCGAAGTTCCGGTGCTGGAGATTCTCGCGGTGGGAGAGGGCGTGGTCGAGGCTGCGCTCGACGTAGGAGACGAAGCGGCCGAAGACCTGCAGATCGTCGTCGTCGAAGCGGCCGGCGAAGAAGCGGTCGAGGGCGACCTTGTCGTAGATCGAGAGCGTTCCGATCACTTCGCCGCCGCGCTTGAGCGGCGCCGTCAGGAGCGAGCGCAGATCTTCGACGAGGGGTGCGAGCTGGGGATCGAGGCTCGCGTCCTGGATCAGGTGCGGCGCACGCCGGCGGATCGAGGCGACGGTGACCGCCTTGTCGAGGCGGAAGAGCGATTCCTGCGCCGCGCCCTCGGCCGCCCCGAAGTACGAACGGATTGAATAACGCCGGGTGGCCGGATCCTGCAGCCGGAGGATCGCGTGGTCGGCTTCGAGGATCATCGCGGCCGAAGAGGTGGCGAGCCGCGCGACCTCGTTGGGCTCGCTGCAGGACAGCATCCGGATCGAGGTCTCGTTGATCGCATTGATCCGCTCGGAGCGCTGGGCGAGGCGAGACTCGCGGTCGCTGCGTGAGATCGTTTCGGCGGCGGCGGCGGCGATCTCCTGCCAGCTTGAGAGGGTGCCCCGGGAGGCGACGAGGGCCGGGCCCGCCTGGATCGAAAGCAGGCCGACTAGCTGTCCACCGGCAGAGAGCGGCAGCGCCGCATAACCCAGCGAGCCGTCCTCGCGATTCAGGATCTGGGCGCGCTGCTGGCGGATCGCCTCGCCGTCGATGCCGGTGCCGGCACGCAGCCGGTACTCGCCGCCGAATGAGCTGCCCACGAGCGATGTCGCCGACAAGCGGAACTGGCCATCGGGCTCCTTCAAGAAGAGCTGGGCGATGCCGCTGCCGGCGCGCTCTGCGACGAAGCGGCAGAACTCCTCGAGG
>JANNQH010000056.1:0-6503 GCA_031400655.1 Deltaproteobacteria bacterium
CGGCGAAAGCGGACCCGGCGAGCCCGCTCGCGAACGGGCCGTGAAGGCCCGGGCCCGGCTCGCTGCCGGCGAAGCGTTGCGACCGGTCGAGGCACTGCTCGGAGATCCCCGGGTCGCCGCCGTGCCCGACGCGTTGCTGCCAGTCGCGAAGCTTCGCGATTACCTGGGGCCCCGAATCATCGAGCGGCTCGCCGACCTCGATCCCGGCGTCTGGAGTGAGCCGATCGAATCGACGGACGGCTTCCAGCTCGTGCGCATCGTCGAGCGGGAGGCGCGGGACGTGCCGCCCTTCGAGGAGGTGGAGACGCTCGTGCGCCAGGACCTGGTTCGACAGCGCGGCGACGCGGCGCTGCGCAGCTATCTCGATACGCTCCGCGAGCAAGTGCGCATCGAGCGAAACGAGTCCATCTTTCCCACACCACCGCCCTGAAGCCGCGCGCAAGTCGATCCAGACCGATCGGTCCGTAAGAGACCTCGACGATCGACTGCGTCGCGATCGCACCGACCCCCGCCTGGGCCCACGAGACGTCCGTGCCGACCGAGAAGTAGTTCGACTGGACGGCCACGCCGAGCTCGCCGGTACGGACGTCCCGCGCGACGATCGAATAGGTGGCCGCGAGCCTCGGCAGAGTAGTTTCCATGGCGCCGCGATTCTCGCGCAGAGTCGTGCGCATCGCCGCGAGCATTCACGCGTGGAGGTGCTCGACCCGAGCCGGTATGATCCACCGTCGCCCGGCGGGGTCCGCGCGGAGACTTCTCGTCCGGAGCCGTGGGGTCTGCGCCTTGAAGGTCGATCCGATCCAGAGCCGGGGGGGTAAAACGGATCGTCGGGGGCTCGCCCGCCCCGCACCGTCGTCCGGGTACCGTCGAAACGCCCTGGCCGAGGCCCGACTCGTCTTCGCCGCGCTGACCCTCGCGACGATTGGGCTGCTCGCGCTCTCGAGTGGCCTGTCCGGCAGCGGCCTCAGGCTCTTGCTCGACCCGCTCGGGTGGCTCGCGAGTCTCGATCCCAGCAAGACCTTCCAGATCCTCTCGGGCGCCGCGCAGGTGGTCGCCGGAGTGCTCGGAATCGCGATCACGGTCGTGGCCATCGTGCTCGAGCTCGCGGCGAACCGCTACAGCCACCGTATCACGTGGCTCTTCGTCCGCGAGCCGGTCAACATCTTCGTCCTCAGCTTCTTCGTAGTCACGACACTCCAGTGCGTATGGGTAGCCGCGACGTCGGCCGGATTCGAGTCGACGCCTTCCGGGGGGGCCGTGCTGCCCGAAGCGGGCTTCGTCATCACGCTGGCGATGGTGACCGTGTCACTCCTCGCGGTACTCCCCTACTTCAACTTCGTGCTCGCGTTCCTTTCGCCACTCAACATGATCGAGAAGATTCGCGATCGAGCACTCCAACGGATCGCCAATGTCCGGCCGTCCGACATGGAGAGGACCCAGAGCGCCGTCGAGGAGGCCGTCGACGAGCTGCAGGACGTCGCGCGCAGCTCGACCGAGCAGAGTGATCGAAGGGTCGCGATGGCCACGGTGGAGGCCCTGGCGGAGCTTCTCGACGGCTACGACGCGTTGCGGGATTCGCTGCCTCCCGAGTGGTTCGAGATCGCGCCGGCAATCGCCGCCGATCCGGATTTCGCGTCACTCACGCCGTCGGCGCTCCAGGAGATCGAGCGGTCCGGGACCTGGCTGGAGGTGAAGATCATGCAGCAGTACCTATCGCTCATGAACGAGTGTGTCCCACGGGCACGGGACATCGCCAACGTGATCGCGATCAACACCTCCCGCATCGCGATCGGCCCCGGACGCCAGCGAGCCGGTCTGCGTGCCCTCTGCATCCGATGCATGAACAGCTATCTGCGGACGTGCATCAACGCAAAAGACCCGCGGACCACCTATTTCATCATGAACCAGTATCGACTCGTCGCCGAGGCGATGCTTCGCTGGGGCGAGGTCGGCGAGGTCATGCGCGTCGCGGGCTACCTCAAGTTCTACGGCAATCTCGGATATACGGCAGGGATGCCATTCCTCCTCGAAACCGCGTCCCACGATCTGATCCAACTCATCGAGACCGACCTCGCGGACGAGGCGGCGCTCACGGACGAACTGCTCACGTTGCTCCTCGATCTCGATCGCGAGATGCGGGACGAGAGCCAGGAGGAGTCCCTGCTCGGCGTGCGCCGCAGCCAGATGCAGCTGGCCACCCTTTTTCTCGAACGTGGCGACGTCGCGCATGCAGCCCGAATCGCCGACGATCTCGCATCGGAGTCGCCGCCGCGTCTGGCTCGGGCCCGTGAACAGCTCGAGCAGGCAGAGGACCCCCAATATTGGGAGTTCACGGCGCGCGGCGTGAATTTCGCCTACCTGCCGTCGGAGCGGCGTGCACGCCTCAGCGAGCTCGAGCTCATGGTCGATCAGGCTCGCTCGCAGCGATCCTCGACGTTCGGCGGCTGAGGCTGCGGCGAGATCGAGGTGGCGGCCGGCGTAGAGCTCGAACATTGCGACGATGCGCGCCCAGCGCGCTTCCGGCGAGTGGCCTGCGACAAACCCGTCGCTACCGCCTCGACGTCAACATCGACTGGAGCAGCGTCGCGAGAGTCTCGATCAGCTGCTCGCGCGTGCCGGCCAGCGCCTCGATCGACACGTGGTACATCGACAGTCGCTCGAGGACGCTCGCGAGTGCGACGGCGGTCATCATTGGATGTAGCCGACCGCCCTGCCATTCGTCGCTGGACGCCTGACCCGCGACCGACGCTGCATCCGCGGGAGTCGAAACGAACACCGCGGCGTCCCGTTGCGAGGCCTCGATGATCTCGGCGAAGGCTTGGACGAGGGGCAGCATGGCGCTCATGCGGAGCTCTCGGAACGCGACGTCGCCCTCATCGCAGGCGTTGTTGCGCACGCGCAGAATCGGCGCATAACGGTCCCAATGACTGATCACGATCTCGGCGAGTCTGCGGGCGCGCTGATGGCCGGCGCGACCACCCCAATCTCCACTGATCAGCTCGACGATCTCCGGAGTGAACTCCGAGACGTGGCTCGCGAGATGAAGCACGACGTCTTCGACGTCCTTGAAGTACTGATAGAAGGTCGCGGGCGAGGATCCGATCTTGCGGGCAATGTCGATCACGCGCAGGTCGCGCATCGGCTTCTCGCCGAGCAGCACGACGGTCGCGTCGAGAATGCGAACGCGCGTATTCTGGGCGCGCGGACCGAGCGGTCGGCCGCCTTGATCGCAGAGGGAGGCGTCGCTCGGGAAGCCGGCGAAATCCAGGGGCGGGCGAACGGCGATGGTCGATCTGGGTGTGAAGCTGGGAGTGAGCAGTGCCACCGGCATCTTCATCTCTCCTTGTCCTTGCTGGAGTCCAAGTTGCCGGTCCGGGGCGCCGGAACGGCCGATTTTGGCCCGTCGGAGGCGGGCCCGTATCACCCAGAGTGACCCCGACGGCGGTCAGGTCACGCTCACCTTACCCGAATTTCAGAAAAAAATGACCATGAGATTTCCTGAGGGGACATCAGAACCAGATGTGGCTCGTCTCACGATGAAATTTGGTTGATTATCCGATCATGATCAGGTCCGATCGGCATGGACACGCTTATTTCCGGCCGCTAACCCGCCCGCGCGAGATTTTTCTTGTGGACTGGCGTGAATCCCGTAGCTTGTAGACGAGACAGCTCTCGCGAGTGGATTCTGCTTCGCCCTTCCCGATCCCCCGGGCGTAATTCACGGTGCAGGAGGTCCGATGGCCAAGCTGACGATCGAGATCGACATGAATGATTCCCAGGAAGCCTGGGACGCCCTCTACCGGCGCATCGAAGAGTTTGGCGACGAAGCCGATGCTCCGAGCCCCGGCAAAGATCCCGGCGCCCTCCCGACCCCTGTCACTTACGACCTGTTGCTCGATCCCGAGCGCGCCTTCGGCGACCTCGGCGACTTCTTCGCCGTCCTGACAGGCCGCGACTAACGCCTTTAACAGGTAAGACACAGGTCAGGCAGAAGTCAGGCGCCGCGCGCGGGCGTCGCCCGTGTCAGGGCGTGAGCTTCGGCACTACGACGATACGCATCTTCGCGTCGGGACGCTGCTCGACGTGGATCTCGAAGGTTCCGACCTTGTCGAAGGTGTAGTGCCAGCCGTCGCCCGGCGCCTTGAGCGGCGGGCTCTCGAGCGCGCGCGTTTCATCGACGACGACGAGCCCCTCTGGCGTCATGAGAGTGTTCGAGAAGTGCACCGTCGTCCCAGCGTAGAGATTCAGGAGCACGGGCTTCAGGCCCGCTTCGGTGATCTCGACCGTCGGGCCATGCGCCCAGGCGGGGGCCGCCGCGACGATCGAAAGTGACGCGAGCGATAACGCCATGATCGCTGCCGCGAATGAGAACCGGGGCGGGGACGGCTGCATGCTGGCGACTTCCTCCTGTGCACGGCGAACGATCGCATGCGCCTTGCAGGCCCGGTAGGCTTGTCCGGCCCTGCCCCCGACCAAGCCCGCCACGACCCACCACGATCCACCAGGACCCGCCAAGCGAGCGCCTCGATGTCGAACGAACAGGGATCGCTGCGCAGCGCGGCGGCTGAATCCAGGACCCTCTTCGCGATGTCGGCGCCGATCGTCGTGGCCCAGGTCGGCCACATGGCGATGGGCGTCGTCGACACCTTGATGGTCGCCCGCCTCGGCGTCGCCGAGCTGGCCGCCGTCGCGATCGCGAGCACGTGGGTCTGGTCCTCGGGCTCGATCGCCCAGGGCATCGTGCAGGGCATGGATCCCCTCGTCTCCCAGGCGCATGGCGAGAAGGACGGCGAGGCCGTCGCCCTCGCGCTCCAGCGCGGACTCGTGATCGCGGTCGCGGTCTCGATCCCGCTGATGGCGATGTGGCTCGCGACGCAGACGGCGCTCGTCTGGCTCGGACAGGATCCGCACGTCGCGGAGCTGGCCCAGCGCCACATGCAGGCGCGCCTGCCGAGCGCGCTGGGATTCCTGCTCTTCACCGCCGGGCGCCAGTATCTCGCGGGCCGCGCGATCACGCGGCCCGCGATGTGGATCATGCTGCTCGGCAACCTCGTGAACGCCGCGCTCAACTGGGTCCTGATCTTCGGAAATCTCGGCGCTCCCGCGCTCGGGATCGTGGGCTCTGGGCTCGCCACCTCGCTGACGAATCTGCTGCTCCCGCTCGCGTTATTCGCCTGGATTCGGGGCTTCCGCCTCCACGTCGGGGCCTGGCGACCCTGGGATCGGCGCTCTTTCGCCTGGCGCGGGCTAGCCCGCTATCTGACCCTGGGCATTCCGGTCGGGATCCAGCTCGCCCTCGAAGCGAACGCCTTCACCGCCGCGATGTTGATCGTCGGCTCGATCGGCGTCGCCGAGCTCGCCGCCCACCAGGTCGTGATCAACATGGCGAGCTTCACCTTCATGTTTCCCCTCGGCATCGCGATCGGCGCCAGCGCCCGGGCGGGCAACCTGATCGGGGCGAAAGATCCCGCCCGCCTGCGCCTCGCCTGTCAAATCGCGCTCGCGATGGGCGGTGGCGTGATGGCCGTCGCGGCAATCGCCTTCGTCGTGCTGCGCGAGGCGTTGCCGCGGCTCTATCTCGCCGACCCCGCCGTGGTGACCCTCGCGGCCTCGATCCTCCCGATCGCCGGCGCCTTCCAGATCTTCGACGGAATCCAGGTCGTGGGGGGCGGGCTGATGCGCGGCATGGGGCGACCACAGGCCGGTGCCGTCGCGAATTTCGTCGCTTTCTACCTGGTGGGACTCCCGTTGGCGTGGCTGCTCGCGTTTCGCGCCGGGCTCGGAATCGTGGGTGTGTGGTGGGGGCTCGCGGCGGGGCTCGCGAGCGTCGCGCTGATCTTGTGCGTCTGGGTCATGCGGACGAGCCGGCGACCGCTCGCCGAGCTGACGGTCGTCCAGGATGGCGCGCACGCGAATGCGCTTCAGTAGATCCGGATCGACTCGACCATGCCCTCGAGCTCGGAGAGCATGCGGGGGAGACTCGTGCGGGCCGTCGTCGCGGTGATGATGAGGGTCGCATCCCCGCCGCGCGGCAGCTGATACTGCATCGTCGTCGTCCCGGGCACCGCGCCCTCGAACTGGAGATAGAGCGCCGGCCCCCGCACGCGCTCGCGCAGCTCGCAGGCCTCCAGCGAGATCGGCCGCCCGAAGATCCGCGAGAACTCGCCGGGCAGGACCCGACAAACACCGACGAGCTGCTCGTGCGTCACCGGCAGCTCCGCCGGCTGGAGCAGGAAGTTCACGTTGTCGACGAACAGCTCCGAGTCACTCTCGCGCCGGTAGAAGATCTCGAGCTCGCCGGCGCGGATACGGTCGAAGACGGTGCGCCGCATCGCGACGGGAATCCGCTCGAGGGCCGCGACGCCACCCCCATCGACAAAAAGCTCGGCGTTTCGCTCGACCTCGCCCCGGGTCAGAACGAGCCAGATGTCCGGCACCGAGATCCCGAAGCCGAAGCCGCTCTGGAACTCGCCGGCCGACGCCGCCGACGCCAGGGAAACCAT